>NZ_CDSBKO010000049.1:0-44446 GCF_977115655.1 Aquimarina sp. | reverse complement strand
TCACCAATACTTAATAACCGCATATAACAGTATTTTTAATTAAGAAATGGTATTAATAAATAATTAATCTAAATCCATTTTAAAATATGTTGAGTAACTCATGAAATTTATATTGCTCAAGTTAATACTATTCTAGAATGTTGACAATAAATGGTTTTAGCATAAAGCCGTATAGATTATGGCGTTAAAATGTATTTGATGGAGAAAGAGATATTGATTCATGTAAAAAATGATCCAGCCCTATTTTACAAAGTGCAGAAAAGCAGATACTTTTTTAGATAGAGATTGTTATTTAAAATAAAAACGATATTATTCAGTTATCTTTATCTTGTGAGTTTACAGTTTTCATGACATCTCATATTACATATAGTTCTCTAATAAATCAATACTTTTTTTATGGTTTATGTTATTTACAAGTTCTAAAGATGTAATGCCACTTTCCATTTCTATAATTGAAGGGTTAGCCCCGTTTACAAGCAATAATTCTGTTATTTCTAAATTATTATAGCGAATACTTTCTGATAGAGGAAGTGCCATAACTTCGGGATGTTGATAATTGGGATCTATACCCGATTTGAGATAAAATCTCACCAGCTCTACATCATTTTCCTGAACTTCTTTAAACATTGTTTTCCAATCTCCTCCTGACATTTTTAGTTTTGTTTTGAATGAAATATGTCTATAAGGTACTAATTATTAATGTTGTAGAAAGACTTACAATAAGATAATTAGCATTAGAATCATTTTACATAAATCATATTACTGTATAAAAGATAACAATGCATAATGCAGCTTGAAGTAATAATTGCTAATGTTGATAGTATTAGGAAGCCAGCAAAAATAAATTGCTAGCAATGCGTTTTTAAATTCGTTTTAAATTCCAAAAGTTTATTTTTCTTCTGGTTGTAAACCCTAATTTTTCATAAAGTCTGATTGCTCCAATATTCGATTCGGCAACGTGTAGATATGGTATTTTATTTTCATTAAATATTTGGTTGGCGGTGTGTGTTATTAATTGCTTTGCATAGCCTTTTCCTGTATGTTCTGGATGAGTTACAACTGCACTTATTTCTGTGAATGTATTCATTTTCATTCTTTCTCCTGTAACTGCAATTAATTCATCGTTTTTATATATTCCGAAATACTTCCCTAAATCCGATGTTTTATCATTGAAGTATCCGGGCTGAACCAAATTTACTAAATTAAACAAATCAGTTTTTTGATCTTTCGATTTTAATTCGATGATTTGCTCATTTGCTTCAATATTAATAAGCTTTTCAAGAATCATTTGATTGCAAACCAATTTTTTGTTTAAAGTTAGCAGATCACTATATGTAGGTTCTTCTCCAACGACATAAAAACTATCAATCAAGTTGGAATATTCATATATACCTTTTTCTAAATTGTTAGTTTTTAGAAAACCCCCAAAAGGACAATACTCAGGGACATAAAATTTAACTCCATTGTAGTCTATAGATAATTTTTTATGTGTTTCATTTAAAGAATTCCAAACAGGATTATCTAATTTGTTTTCCTCAGTCATTGCATTGTTTTTTGAGTTAAGTACTGAAATTCGTGTTACTGAAGCAACTCTCCTTTATTCAGAAACTCTATATGGTTTTAATTCTTCGAAGAAGATATCGTCATTAGGCACATCAAAATCTATAGTTGTTATCTTTAAGTTATTATCAGTATTAAACTTTACTGTCCCAAAACTAAACCAGGCATGTTTTTGATCCCATACAATCTCCCAAACATCATGATGCCAGTGTTTTAATGTAGCAGATAAATCCGGGGTATGTTCAAAATTCATACGTAACTGATCTTTTTCTAGCGAAATTTTGATTTCGCCGTAGATATCTGATTTATAATTTCCTGCTATCTGGGTTGGTGCAACAGAAGGTTTGGTGTTTAGTACTCTCTTTTCTTTTATTTTTGAGATACGAGTATCTTTTTTATTGTTGTTATTTGTTTTTTCTAAAAGTTTGGAAGACCAGTTAGTAACAGGTTTTGCATCCAAAAACTGGTCCAGCGCATAATATGTTGCTGCAGTAATTGGGCTTTTCATGCCATTGGTTAATACGACAACACCCAGATTTTCATCAGGGATCAAGGTTACTGCTGTAATCATCCCATCAAACCCACCTGTATGCGAGACTTTAAGTTTTCCTCGATAATCACTTAATCCCCATCCTAATCCATAACCACTAAAATGCTTGTTAAAATCATTTTTTGTAGTATGATCTACGGTATAATTGTTATGAGGTGTCCAAATTGTATTTCTGGTATTTTTGGTAAGCAAGGTATCTTTATCGATACGACCGTGGTTTAGATTAAAGATCATCCATTTAGAAACATCTTTTACACTAGAAATAAGCCCGCCCAAAGCTCCTATTTCTTCCCAATCTACCCAGTCGATTGGTATGTTGATGTCTTTTTCACGACCATGCGGGGTTGCATAATTCTTTTTTATATCGAGTTTTTTGTACGAGGTTATAGTTCTATCCATTCCCAGAGGATTTAGAATACGTTCTTGTACATTTTGCCCCCAACTTTTTCCGGTTACTTTTTTTATGATTTCTCCTGCGGTAATGTACATTACATTAGAGTATCCAAATCCAGATCTAAAATCATGGGTTTTAGGAAGGTGTTTAACTCTTTTTATAATTTCTTCTGATGTTAGATTTGCTTTATACCAGATCACATCTCCACTAAATGTACCTAGCCCTACACGATGACTTAATATATCTCTTATAGTAACTTCATTACTTACCCATGGATCGTATAGCGCAAAATATGGTAGATGTTTCTTTACCTTATCCTCCCAGTTTAGCTTTCCTTCCTGAACCAACATCCCAATAATGGTAGCGGTAAATGCTTTGGAATTAGATGCAATGGCATACAGTGTATTTTCATCAGGTTTTTCGTTTTTCCCTATTTCTTTTACTCCGTAACTACCACTAAAAACCAGTTGTCCATCTTTAACAATCCCAATAGAAACACCAGGGATATCCCAGTCTTTGGTCATTTTGGCATAGTATTCGTCTAACTTTTTGAGATCAACTGTAGTGCCTGTTTGGCTTACTATATTCGTTGTAGAAATCAGTAATACTGTAAATAACAGCAGTAATTTTTTCATATTATTAATTTTAGATAATGAACTTGTTTAAACTTTTTCAATTGGCTAAAAAATTGTCCTTTTTCACCCACTTTTTGCCTTTTTTTCGTTCCATAGCATTGCTATGTAACTCAAAAAAGTCTTTGATTGGGCAAAAAAATGTCTAATTTTCGCTTGAATCCCAAAAGTTTAAATGAGTTCAATGCTTTGTGTGTTTTGAAAGGTAAATATAATTTATTTTATGGGGATAAGAATGTTATATCCTTTCAGAATAATATTCAATGATAATTGAGGGTGTCTAAAAAGTCAATTCTTCTGTCCTCTCGAGCGGAGTCGAGAGATAATTACCCTTGATTATCCATGCATTTCGACTCCGCTCAATGTGACAGTTAGTTCTAAAATACACTTTTTAAACACCCTCTTGTTTGATTACTAATTATGATAAGGGTATACAGGCAGCTATTTTTTTAAAAGTTTTTTAAACTTTTTCGCATCTCCGTTAAATATATCATAATCCACTTTTTCTTTCATCCCTTCTAATTGTTTGCGATCTGTTCGTTGCCAGATCAGCCACCCTTTATTTTTCCATACTTCAGGAACTTTAGGAGACGTTTTTGTGTACTCTGCAACCCATAATTGGTATTTATTAAAGTCGGGATGGTCCAGATATTTATCCCCAAAAGATGGATCCGAATATATAATAGGTGTAACACCAAGTTCTTTTTCAACAATTTTTAGCCAGAGCAATGTATTTTTTTGATAGGTTTCTTTATCTACTTGGGTTTTTATACCTAATTCTTCCAGGTCTAATACAGGAGGCAGATCACCGGGTACTAATTTCCCTACTGCTTCGATAAAATTTCGCGCTTGTTTTTCGGGATCTTTACCGGTTTCATAAAAATGATATGCCCCCCTGTAGATGCATTCACTTTGTGCAGCTGCATGGTTTTTTTTAAAATTGGGATCTTTATAATGTGTGCTTTCTGATGCTTTGATAAAAACAAAATTAACACCATCTTCCTTGATATCTTCCCAGTTGATATCGTTTTGAAAATGAGAAATGTCCATTCCTAAAATAGAAGGTTCTTTTTCGAGTCTTTTATTTTCAGAATAACATGGATTGTTTTTGTCTGATCCACAAGAAAATAGTATTGTTAAAGTTATTAATAAAAGAAGGATAAATTTTTTCATTGGAAATTTTTGGTTAGGGTGTTACCGGTATTGGTCGTATAACTATTTATGGTTATTGGTTAGGTCTTGTGCAATTTTTTTCAGATTGTCTTCCTGGGTTTTTTCTATAGTACTTAACCCGGAAAAATGGAAGAATTTTTTGAGCAAAAAACTCATTATATAGAAGTACAGTAGGGGTAAGATTAAAAAAAGAACAATTAGATTGCTAATCATATTTATGATAAGTTTCATGATTTCTTTTTTACCTTCTTTTAATACTTCAAAAGCTTCAGAAAACCCTTCTTCTACATCTACGCCAATATCTTCGACTTTATCTACAACAGCATCTTCTACTTTTCTGAAAATACCAATGCCTTTATGACCTTGCTCTTTGGATTTTTCTAATTGTTTTTCTTTTCTTTCTTCTTGTTTTGTTTCTACTTTTTTTCTTTTTTCCTGATATTTATCTTTAATAGAAGAAAGGTGTTCGTGCAGGGAGGATCCCAGATCTAATTGCATGGTGTCCGACACATAGTGTATGCCATTTACATACAACGATAATCCCGGGTTGATTAGCAATGCGATGATTAGTAATTTTAAGGCGGTCTTATTATATTTTTTTAAAAATACTCCTATAAGAAAAACGAAGGGAAGTAATTTAAAAAACAAGGATTTTCCCATATTTACTAATATGGTTTGAACGGCAACAACAATATTAGCAAAGGTTAAATAACTAATTGCTCGTGTAAAGATATCTGAAAGCTCTGTTGCCACCCCTCCTACAAGAGGAATACCCGAACTATCGATACCGTAAACGATACTTTTTAGTTCCATCGCAACCCCCAGCCCCAGCATCATATTACTATTTATGTCTGACAAAAAATCTATTGCCGGCGTGACCAACAAATTACTAAATCCCAGAGAAGCAAGGATTAAAGTGAAAACAATAATCCAGATTTTATCTTTTTGAATTATATTGGATAACGTTTGGTTAATATCCATAGTAATACTACTTAAGTTGGTTTATACTTTTTGACTAACCTAAATATATTGTTTTTTTGTATAATTTCCCCGATACTTATCTCGAAAGAAGAATATATTTTCGGAACCATTATCATAAACACACTCTGGGGTTGATGATTTTTTCAAATCTAATTAACGTTGTTTATGGTACACCCGTATAATAATCGAAACTCGGGTTATAAGGCTTTTTTTATGAGGCGGTATTGAATATTGTAATGCAACCAAGTAATAATGCAGAGCGGTTTATTAGTGCCGCTATAAACAAAAGAGTTCAAAAGGGCATATTCAAAAACTAAATTGTCTGTCTTTGGATATTGAAAATTAGTATTAGTAAGATAACTTCGATACCCAGAGACAGACGAAAAAATATTTTTAATAGCACCTATCCGACTTTTACATCTTTAAAAATTGCCAGTCTGTCCAAGTTCCATTTTCTTTTCTTTTAAATTTTCCGTCTCGCTCCACAAAATTTAACTCATTATTAGTGTCAAATTCATATCTTCCTTCTCTCCACTCATATTCTGGCAAAGAAGTTCCTTGCTCTTTTAAATCAAAGTATATGTATATGGTTTTAGAAAGGATCTCATCATTGTTACCCAGTATTGCACTAGACTTAGCTAGTTTTTCGTTAAGGTATTCGTACTCTTTTGCATCCTTCTTGGTTTCATTGGTAGTTTTTACCCAGCTTTTTATCTTATCAAAATCGGTATATTGTATGTCGGTAACGGTATTTGTTTTTCTTCCTTTTCCAAAATTTAAAACCCTTTCGATCCTAAATTTATTCTCTTCTGGTTTTGATACGGTAATATTACGTTGTTTAGAGAACTCTTTGGATTTGTGTGGATACTCGCTCAAAGAGGCTTTAAATTTAGTAGGGGTACTCTCTAAGATAGTAGTTACTGTTTTTCCAAATTTTCCTTTTTTAAAGTATTTGGTTATTTCGCTCACTTTTCCGTTTTTATACACAAAATCAATCCATTGTATGTTTCCGTTAGAAAAAGGATTTTCGATTTTAGCTACATTACCTTCGGCATTTCTATAAAATGTGTAATCAAAGTTAGACAGGGATTCTGCACTTATTTTTTTTATAGCATCCCCTTCAAAAATTATATCTAATTTACTTCCTTCAGAATCTGCCCCGATAATTTTTCCTTCTTCCATTAGTAAGGATACTTTTTTGTATTTATCACCATCGCCTAAAGAATAGTATTTTTTTCCTGAGATCGTATTGTTTACTACAGTATATTCTCCTTCAAGCATAAAGCCAAAATCTCCAAATACAAGAAAAGCTGCTTCTATATCTTGTATTGCTCTTTTTGTAACAGGATTATCCTCGTAGCTTGAATCGCCTTCTGTACCAACTTGTGCTTTTTGTGAAAATACAGTGGTAGTGAATAAAAAAATAATAACAAAGTAAGGGGTAAGTAGTTTCATTGTATTCATATTAGTTTTAGTAGATAATAAAAAATTGAATTGTTTTGAATATTATCAAATGAGATTTCAAAATATTAAGTATAGTTTTTGGTATTTAATATATTAAAAAAAACTTTGTTTGCTTTTTTAGAAGAAAACCAAAATCAGGGTCAAATATAGTATATGGGTATCTTTTTGATCAAATATATTGGGTGATTTTTTCATCATATTAATGATGTTTGCGTTGGGTTTCTGTGGTAAAATGCTTATAGTAAATTAGTTGTGATTCTGTTTGTTGCTGATTATAGTAGTGAAGATTTATAAATATTGACTAATTTACATACAGTATTAAAACAAGCTAGCTTTCCTTATCTTTTATCGTAACTACATATTTTGATATTAAATACTTCAGCACTTCATGCCTGTATTGTGATATTCTTACTAAGTATGACCAGTATAGAATCTTAATTTTTTATAAAAAAATCATAAAGAATCATAAAAAAACACACAGTGTTAAAAAACGAAACTACAATAGTATATTCTTGTGTCATAAATAAATTATTAATTATAAAAACTAAGTACATTATGGCATTAGAAAATCTAATTAGCATTACATTTTCAGACGAAGAATTAAACAATCTTAATCAGTCTATTACTATGCTTAAAAAAGCATTGCATGGTAAAACGGTAAATCTTACTCCTGATCAGCGCGGGCAATATGGGCGAATTGCTAATCAAAACAAATTGATTGTAGACAAGGCAAAAAATTATATGGAGCAACATCCAGAGTGGATTCCTCGTTTTTTGGATAAAGAAGAGTTTGATCGCGATTTTACTGCCCGAAAACAAATAGAAACACAGGTGCAATTATTAGAAAACCTTTCGCAACAATTAATTGATACCAAAACTTTGTTGGATTATGATAACTATACAAATGCATTGAGTTTTTATCGTATGATGCGTTTTTTGGCAGGGGAGAATGAACCAGGAGCAAAAGCGGTATATCAGGACATGAAAGTGTTGTTTAAAAAAAATAGAGTGCAATCTATAGATGAAGGGGATACCGATTCTGAAGAATAGTACATCTAAGGTAAGAAAAAGGCTTTCTAAAAAGTGAATTTTTGTTATTCGCTTTGGTTTGTTCTCATAGAAAATCTAACTTTTATAGTATAGATACCCCATTAATCTTCGACAAACTCTGGTTAATAATTTAGTTTTGAATTTATTTTTTTAGATAGCCTCCTTTTTGACAGGGTAGTATTTACTAAAGTCTATCACTTCTTTTTTTGATATTAAAAAATTATATTCTTATTTGGTTTATTTCTGATAAGATAAACCTTTCAAATGATTCCAATAAGTTTCTAGCAGATATGGTGAAGGTTCTAGATACCTCTTTAGGTATTTCGAAGAGATAAAATTACCATTATAAGGGGTGTCGAGAGGGTTCGAAGCACCTACATAGGTGCTTCGAATTGATAAAATGACTCTTCGATCTGATAATTTATCAAACCGAAGCATAAAAATATCGAATGAAACAGATAAAATATCAACTCGAAACGATACTTTATCAAAAATAAACGCCAAGGTATCCTTTCGAAACGATAAACTATCTCCTCGAAGCTCCTCACGATCAATTAGAACCCTTGTTATATGGGGGGTACCCCTTATCGAAAGGGGGTGTTTGCTATTTTTAAAGGGTAAAGTTAAAGTTGCGTTAAATGGATATCATTAGGGATAGATTTTTTACATAAAAAATTACTGTTCTCCTTTCGTTAGACCGAATTGGTGTGATTTTATTGCGTCAAATTCAGGTTTGTAAATGCCATATTGCTAATGATGTTTTACCGGAATTTATTTTTAAAATTTCTATATTGCTTATTTAACCAGAACTACTAAAAATGGATAATATATCAACGATTATTTTAGCTATATCTCTTATTATAATAATGCTTGGTATGGGTTTATCTCTTGTTATAGATGATTTTAAACGAATATTTATTTATCCAAAAGCAATACTAATAGGATTAATAAATCAAATATTGATTTTACCAGTACTAGGATTTGCCATAGCGTCTGTATTTTCGATTGGACCAGAGATTGCTATAGGGATTATGATTTTGGCAGCATGTCCTGGCGGGCCTACTTCTAATTTAATATCTCATTTGGCAAAAGGAGATATTGCATTATCTGTTACTCTTACTGCATTAAGTAGTTTTGTTACCATTTTAACGATTCCGTTTATTATAAATTTTGCACTTCTTCATTTTTTAGAAAAAGAACAAACCATTAGATTAGATGTTGTTTCTACTATTATTCAAATATTAGTCATTACGGTTATTCCCGTAAGCATAGGTATGTTGGTAAGAAGATATAATCAAAATTTTGCTTTAAAGATGGCAAAACCGGTTAAAGTAGCTTCGGGAGTCGTTATTGTACTTGTTATTTTAGGGATTACTCTTAAGGAAAAAGATAATTTTGCATCCTATTTTCGGCAAGCAGGGCTAGTAGCTTTATGCTTAAATGTAGCTACGATGCTTATAGGATATTATTCTGCCAAATTATTTAAAATCAATACAAAAAGGGCTATTTCTATAGCAATAGAATCAGGTATTCAAAATGGAACCCTGGCTATAACCATAGCCGTTATTTTACTTAAAAATACTTCGTTTGCAGTTGCTCCGGCAGTATACAGCTTATTAATGTTTTTTACAGGAGGTATAGCCGTCTATTTTGGTATAAAAAGAAGCAAAGCTTCATAAATATATTCATCATACTTTGAATCCCTTATGGAGAGCCTGACCCCTCGGGGCTTTTTTCAAAATCAAAATATATTTTTAAGAATCTTACCTCATTATCTTACTCTGGGGTTGTGATTTTACCATTAAAAACAAAATGAACTGTTTTTTACTCTGGAGCAGAAATGGGAAAGGGTATTTTATTACGGTAAATTCATAATGTAAATCGTATAACTTCAAAAGTTTTTTTCATTTAAAATAGATATCTCTAAAGACATGCAGCCAATTTTTGTCAATCATTTTTCTGATAAAAATCAATCTTTGGGTTGATAAAATCAAGAATCTTTTTGACAATAAGAAAGTATCTTTGAAAGCTTTTGACCACAAAGCTATGACGAGTATTTTTAACGTAGAAATTCGATTTTTTACTAGAAAGATTAATGTTATTTTATGTTGATTTAGCCCTTATAGCCAAATTAAAAAATAAGGAAGTTTCTTTTGCAAAAATATTCTTGTACTGTTTTTATGATATGAATTTATTATAAAAAAAACAATTATTTGGATCTAAAAAAATATTCTTTAAACCTAATGTTTATAGTGTGTTTTGGTAAATAACATTTGATTTTTTATAAAAAAAAATAAAAACAACTAGGAGGTGATTCCATTTTATACGTCTTATATATTGTAAACTATATTTCTTGCTTATAGAACAAAATTAGAACTGCACCGCTTATCAAATTTCTTAAAATAAAAGACTACCATCTTTTATCAGATTATAATTTATTCTGATATAGAGTGATTTTTTGAAAAAAATGTAAACACAAAATCTTAATTAAACACAAACTCAACTTATGAAATCGAAGAAAAACTTATTATTTCTCGTCATTCTCATGTTTATGTCTATCATGCATATTGGATGGGCTCAAGAAGAACAATGTGGGGCAGAGCCTCCACAAAACTACAATAGCTTTATGCTTAACCGGCTTAAATCGATCGTTAATATTGGTAATCGTGCATTGTCTGCCCCTGTATCCTTACCGGTACAGCATCATGTATCCCGTAATTCAAACGGAAGTTCTCCATCTGTAAACAGTACAGAGATTCAAAATGTAATGGACGAACTAAACGCTACCTATGCGTCGATGAATATTTCATTTTACGAGTATTCTCCTGTTAAATATATAGATAACAGTAGTTGGAACTCTTCTTTTAATAAAGATTTGGACAACCAACTAGCTTCGTATGAAGTACCCCAGGCTATTAATATTTTTTATTTTTCTGGTGTACAAGGATCTGGTGGTTCGATATGTGGGTATGCAAAATTTCCGGGAACGGGTAATCGAGTAGTATTAAAAGTATCTTGTTCTCAAAATGGATCTACTGCATCACACGAACTAGGGCATTATTTTTCTGTTTTGCACACACATTCTACTACCAACGGAAGAGAACTTGTAAAAAGAACCAATTGTAATAATACTGGTGATTTTTTTTGTGATACCCCTGCAGATCCTAATATAAGCGGAAAAGTAAATAGTAGCTGTAATTATACCGGATCCTCGACAGACACTAGCGGAGATCGGTATACCCCAGATACACGTAACATAATGTCGTATACGCGCAAGTCTTGCCGTACCGGTGGTTTTAGTAACGAACAACAAAATGCAATTGTGGTATCTTTAGAATCAGACAGAGCATACCTTTTGGCAAACGATAAAGAAGCACCAAGTAATCCCACAGGGCTTATTGCTTCAAATACAACTACAAACAGTACAAACTTATCCTGGGCACCATCTACAGATAATATTGGTGTTACAGAATATGAAATATTTCAAGGAACTACCAAGATAAAAATATCAACTACCACTAGTGTTGTGGTTGATGGATTGTCCCCCGATACAGGATATAGTTTTACTATAAAAGCCAAAGATGCAGCAGGTAATATATCCGGAAGCAGTAATGTAGTAAATGTAACTACTCCGGGAATTATTTTGGACACAGAGGCACCTTCTTCCCCTACAGGATTAGTTGCATCTGCTATAACAGAAACCAGTGTTCATTTATCCTGGACAGCATCTACAGATAATACAGGGGTTACAGAATATTTGGTATTGCAAAATGGAATTAGTACCGGAGTATCTGCTACAACTAATTTTGAGGTAGCAGGTATTGCTCCTGATACCGTATATAGTTTTACCATAAAAGCCAAAGATGCTGCCGGTAATATATCCGAAAACAGTAATGCTGTAGAGATTACAACAGTTGCTGTTATTGAATATGTTTTGACAACAAATAGTGTTGGAAACGGAACTGTAAGTGGTGCAGGAACATATCCTAACGGAACAACAGTAGCATTAACAGCTACCCCGGGTACAGGATATTCTTTTATTGGATGGGGTGGAGATTTGAATGGAAATGCTAATCCGGCTTCTGTAGTTGTTCGTGCCAATACTTCGATTACCGCTACTTTTGCCGAAATAACAGAGCAGGTATTAACAGAAAACACCTCTGGTGGTGATAAAATAGAAGTTAATAAAGGGCAAAGTGGAGCCCAGTCTTTTCGCTATGATAATTCAAATTATAGTATAAGCAAAGTAACAGTATTCCTGTCCAGAGATTCAGAAGAACCTGCCTCAGGATTACAGTTTACTATAGGTACCGGGGTTAATTCTGGAGCAATTACAGGAAGTGATGTAATTATTCCACCTTCTCAAATTAAAAATACTTCTGAAGGAAGTAATTTTACTGCTTACGAAATTACTTTTGCTTCTCCTGTAGGTCCTTTGGATGCCGGGGTTACATATTATTTGAATTTTGAAAACAATAGTGCCAACGGTAAGAAATATTATTTAGAATATACAGGAGGCAATGCATATCCAAACGGAACGTATTATAAATCCGGATCCAATGATGGTAAAGATGCAAAGTTTCAGGTTTTTGGAAAAGAAATAAATAGTAACGCAGATACTCAACCACCTACCACTCCTTCTAAGTTAGAAGCAATAAAAGTAGAAAACACAAGTGTTACTTTGGCTTGGGAAGCCTCAGTAGATGACAGGAGCGCAGTTAATTATGAGGTTTTTAAAGAAGGATCGTTTATAGGGAATTCTTCTTCTACAAATTTTAGTATAGATGGATTATCTCCAAATACCACTTATAGTTTTACTATAAGAGCCAAAGATATAGCAGGTAATATGTCTGGAGAAAGTAACCAGGTACAAGTAACTACCCTTGGAGCTGCTATAGTAGAACAAGTATTGATAGAAAACACTTCTGGCGGAAACAAAATAGAAGTTACAGGAGGTTTAGACGGGGCTCAATCTTTTAAATATGGCACCAGTAATTATTTAATAAATAAAGTGAAGTTATATTTATCCAGAGATTCTGAAGCACCTTCGGCTGATTTACAATTTAATATTGGGACAGCTATAAATTCCGGGGCAATTGCAGGAAGTGATATTGTTATTACCTCTTCTCAAATAACAAATACTTCTGAAGGGAGTAATTTTACTGCCTACGAGATTGCTTTTGCTTCTCCTGTAGGTCCTTTGGACGCCGGGGTTACATACTATTTGAATTTTGAAAGCAATAGTGCCAACGGTAAGAAATATTATTTAGAATATACAGGAGGCAATACATATCCAAACGGAACGTATTATAAATCCGGATCCAATGATGGTAAAGACATCAGGTTTCAAGTATTTGGTACAGATATTAACACTCCGGATATTAAAGCACCCTCTATCCCTTCAGGTGTAGTTGCTTCTGCTATAACACATAATAGTGCAACTTTATCCTGGACAGCATCTACAGATAATGTGGGAGTAACAGGGTACGAGATATTTCAAGGAACTAACCGTATAGGAAGTTCTGCAACTACCTCTTTTGATATAACAGGTCTTACCGAGCTTACATCTTATAGCTTTACTGTTAGGGCCAAAGATGCAGCAGGTAATATTTCTGCGAGCAGTAATGTGGTTAATATAACAACAATACCCTCGCCGGATATACAACCACCATCTGCACCATCTTCATTGATTGCATCAAATACAACTACTAGTAGTACCGTCCTTTCCTGGACAGCATCTACAGATAACGTTGGTGTTACAGGGTACGAAGTATTTCAGGGAGCTACCAGTATAGGTAAAACAGCTACTACCGGTTTTAATGTTACAGGGTTATCCCCCGATACCGGATACAGCTTTACGGTAAAAGCAAAAGATGCAGCAGGCAATGTTTCTGCAAACAGCAATGTAGTTAATATTACTACATTAGCGCCTGTCCCGGATACACAAGCACCAACAATCCCCACGAATTTAATTACCTCTAACATAACTCAAACTACGGTAGATTTATCCTGGACAGCTTCTACAGATAACGTAGGAGTGACTGGATATGAGGTATTTCGTGATGCCACCAGTATCGGCACATCTGCTACTACCAGTTTTAATGTAACAGGGCTTACTGCCGAAACCAACTATAGCTTTACGGTAAAAGCAAAAGATGCAGCAGGTAATGTATCTGCAAACAGTACCGCTGTTACTATTACTACATTAGGCATTCCTGCTTGTACAGGTATCAATGGTTACCCGTATAGCGAAAGTTTTGAAACTAACTTAGGGGTTTGGACTAATGCTACTGGTGATGATATCGAATGGACAAGAGACTCCGGGGGAACACCTTCTACTGGTACAGGGCCTTCTACAGGACAAGATGGATCGTTTTATTTATATACCGAAGCTTCTACCAATGTAACTCCCGCAGGAAGCCCCAACAAAACAGCATTATTAAACAGTCCATGTATTGATCTTAGCAGTGTGCCCAATGGATCATTAGAGTTTGGATACCACATGCAGGGTACTGCCATGGGATCTTTGCAAGTATTGGTAAGCACCGATAACGGAGCAAGCTATACCTCTTTATGGTCACAAAACGGAAGTCAGGGAAATACCTGGAACCAGGCTAGTGTTGCACTTACTGCTTATGCCGGATCTGTAATCCAACTGCAATTTAAAGCTACTACAGGGTCAGGATGGAGCAGTGATATAGCTATCGACAATATAAAAATTATTTCTGTTGTTCCGGATACACAAGCACCTACAGTACCAACAAACCTAACAGCTTCTAATATCACAAATACTACTGCAGATCTTAGCTGGAATGCTTCTGCAGATAATGTAGGAGTGACTGAATATGAGATATTTCGTGGTACTACCAGTATCGGTACCTCTGTAACAACAAGTTTTACGGTAACAGGTCTTACTGCCGGAACAAGCTATAGTTTTACTGTAAAAGCCAAAGATGCGGCAGGCAATGTATCTGCAAATAGTACTGGTGTTAATGTAACTACCACCAATGTGGTACAATATACATTAACAACCAATACTACAGGTCAAGGTAGTGTTAGCGGTGGTGGTGTATATAACTCGGGGGCATCGGTTTCTGTTGTAGCAAAACCAGCATCTGGCTGGGAATTTGCAGGATGGACAGGAGATTTATCAGGCAACTCAAATCCGGCATCTGTTACCATGAGCTCTGATAAAACAGTAACGGCCAGATTTACCGAAACCCTTGTAATTAGTACTTCTACAGAAAAATACCGTTTAACATGGAGAGGAAACACCTCGACTACTATGGTAATAGGATGGAACCAAGTAAGGGGGACCAATCCTGTTGTACATTATGGCAGTATCGATTTTGGAAGCAATTATGCCTCTTATCCTTTAAGTAAAACGGTGGATAGAACGGTTTCTAGTAAAGGAATGAACAATCAATATGCACGATTAACAGGTTTGCAGCCAGATACTGCATATTATTTTGTAATAAAAGATAGTGAAGGGGTTTCTAAGAGATTTTGGTTTAAGACAGCTCCCAATGACCCTAATACCAGATTGTCTATTATAGCAGGAGGAGATTCCAGAAACAATCGTGTTCCCAGACAAAATGCAAATAGATTGGTGGCTAAAATACGACCCCATGCAGTATTGTTTGGAGGAGATATGACTAGTTCTTCTACAAGCTCTCAGTGGCAAAATTGGTTTGAGGACTGGCAATTAACCATTGGTGCCGATGGCAGAATTATTCCTGTAGTAGCAGCACGAGGTAATCACGAAAGTGCTAATGACATTCGAGATCTTTTTGATATTCCTACCGATGCAGGAGGAGAGTTTTATGCATTGAGTTTTGGAGGTAACCTGATTAGAACATATACCTTAAATACAGAGGTTACCCCGGCAGGTACACAAGGTAGCTGGCTTACAAATGATTTGGCAGCTAATTCTGCAAATCATACTTGGGCAGTAGCACAATACCACAGAGCAACCAGACCGCATGAACCAGGAAAAGCAGAGCAAAACGATCAATATGATGCATGGTCAAAACCATTTTATACCCACGCAGTACAATTGGTAATGGAAAGTGATTCGCACGTGGTAAAACGTACATGGCCAATCATTCCATCAACAGGAGCAGGAAGCGATCAGGGTTTTGTTAGAGCAGATAACGATCCTAACAGAGCAGTGTATGTAGGAGAAGGATGCTGGGGAGCCCCGTTAAGAAATGCCTCAGATACCAAAAGCTGGACAAGAGCAGCAGGATCTTTTAATCAGTTTAAGTGGTTATGGATAGATAAAACCAAAATCGAACTTAGAACTATCAAAGTAGATAATGCGGGCAGTGTTGGACAAGTAAATGATAACAACATGTTTGTATTGCCAATTAATATAGATGTCTGGAATCCGGCAGGAGGTAGTGTAGTAATAATAAATAACCCTCATTCGGCAACAACTACACAAAGAGCTACAGATATAGAGGATAGCAGTGCAAAAACAAAACTAAGTATCTATCCAAACCCAATAGAGTCCGGGGTATTACATATTAAATATCCAAACTATACAGAGGCACACAGATCAGAAGCTGTAATAAGAGATATGTTTGGGCGTGTTATTGATAAAGTCTTTTTTACTTCTAAAACAGTGACTTATGCTATAGATAAACTAAATGCAGGAGTTTATTTTGTAGTGATCAAAACAAGAAAAGGAGAAGTAAGCAAAAAATTTATTAAAAAATAGAAATATTTTTTTTAGTCCCCCCCTTTTTGGTTTTTCTGACTGCCCGAAAGAAATTTCGGGCAGTTAATCAATAACCTTGGGCAAGCTTGGGGATGCTTCCGAAAAGGTATTTTGTTTTTAAGTCAGGCCTTGTGGGAATTATACCCTAAATGAGGGATTAAAACAAATACCAGTATGGTAAATATTAAAACGGTACCAGTACTTGTAATTTTTAATTAATACTATATAAAGAAATCTGTTATTCCAAATTTTTTTCCCAGTATTCGTTTGCCTCAAAAGCATGAATACTGCATCCCTTTTTGTTGTAAAAACCACCTTGGGTATAATAGGTGAATTTTATACTCTGCAGGAATGTATTTTGGAATATAAATCAAATTAGTGAACATTTTTATAAATTTTAATAAACACAAATTCAACACATTATGAAACCAACTTTTTTTAAGTATTTAGTTGCTTCGGTTTTAATTTACGGGATAACCTCTTGTGAAAATGAGAGCACTGATATTCAAGATCAGGAAATTAATCAGGAGATGAATAAAAAAGGAGAAACATTTTTAGGAAATTCTTTTTACGGACGCTCGTCCGGATCAGATTGTCATTTTGAGTACGAAGGTTTATCAGGACCAGATTTTTGGGCAGATCTTTGCGGGGAGGACTGGAAAGATTGTGGCGGAAATTCACAATCCCCGATTAATATAAAGACCAGGGATGTAGGCGAGGATAACAATATTAATAACATTAATACTAATTATACAACCAGTACTACAAAGATTTTAAATAATGGGCATACCATTCAGTTTAATTATACACCAGGTAGTTCAGCTTCTTTAAACAACATTAATTATGATCTTTTACAATTTCATTTTCATACAGGTAGTGAGCATACAATAAATGGATACAGATACCCTATGGAGGTGCATTTGGTACATAAAGATCCAATTACAGGGTTGTTAGCGGTAATTGGCGTTTTCTTTACAGAAGGAGCAGAAAATCAGGTTTTAGCCCGGTTTATGAATGATCTTCCTGCACATGAAGGAAATCATTATATAAGCAATAATCAGTATCATATCAAAGACATATTACCTGATAATATGGATTTTTATACCTATAGTGGTTCTTTAACAACCCCTGCTTGTTCAGAGATTGTTACATGGTATGTGATCAAAAAACCAATTCAAGCATCAAGAAAGCAGTTAGAGAGATTTAAAGCTATTATGCATGAAAACTTCAGACCTGTTCAAAAATTAAACAATAGAGAAGTCAGTACCAATAAGAAGTAGATTTTAATGATTTTACTATCTGCTGCAAGTTTAATCCCCCAAGGTTATTGATTAAAACGAGAGCTGCCAAATGTGGCGGCTCTTCGTTGTTTTCTAATAAAATTTTGATACTTGAAAAACAAAACCTGTTTCAAAGTTAAAACGATATTAAACGGTATGATAATAAAAAAACAGTAAAACAGTATGATTAATTCAGATTCCCCCCATAAAAGGTATTTTTTTGACAACTCTAACGTTTTTGAAAAAATACCTGATAGTATTTATTCATTGTTAGAAGAAAACAAAATCCCGGTCAAGTTAAAAAAAGGGCAGGTGCTGTTTTACGAAGGTACGATTCCAAACGGGGTATATATATTAAAAAAAGGAAGAATAAAAAAGTACTCTAAAGGTATAAATGATAAAGAATATATTTTCCATCTGTTAAAAGAAAACGACATTTTTGGTCATCATGATATTTTGTGCAATGAGGTGTACTCTCACTCTGTGGCATGTTTAACAGATTGCTTGTTTTATTTGATCCCCAAAAATGTCTTTTTTTCTATTATAAAAAACAATCCTTTTATACTGGATAGTTTACTACAAAATATAAGCAGGGAGTTTGGGGTGTTTATAAATAATTCCAGAGTTTTGGCACAGCATAATGTTAGAGAAAGAACCGCTTTGTCGTTAATAAAACTAAACTATTTTTTTGACGATAACAACGAAATTATGTTATCCAGAAAAGATCACAGTAATATTATTGGCACATCAATAGAGTCATTAATAAGAGTGTTACATGATTTTAAAGAAGAAGGAATTGTAGAGGTAAGAGAAAGTAAGATCATCATTAAAAATGTAGAAAAATTGATTAAGATTTTTAATGTGGCATGAACAGGTATTTAATCAATTGAATAGTTGATATAAATCAATTTTTTGTTTGATAAATACACCAATTTGAATTGAATTTATCCAATACTTTTGTTACGTTAAAAACACAAATTCAAATTATTATGAAAACACAAATTTTTAAAGGCTTATTTATTTCAGCTTTAATTTTAGGTTTAGTTTCTTGTGAAAACGAGAAGATGGATGTTAAAGAACAAGAAATTAATCTGGAGATGACTCAAGAAATGACCAATAATGGCGAAACGGATTTAGGGAACGCTTTTTATGGAAAATCATCCAAATCAGATTGCCATTTTGAATACGAAGGTACTTCAGGACCAGAGTTTTGGGCAGATCTTTGCGGAGAAGAATGGAAAGATTGCGCAGGTAATTCACAATCTCCTATAGATATTCAAACAGGAAGAGTACAAAAGGACGGAGATATTAATAATATCAATACTAATTACACAAATACTACCATCAAGATTTTAAACAATGGGCATACTCTTCAATTTGATTATACACCGGGTAGTTATGCTAATTTGAATAATATTGATTATGATCTTTTGCAATTTCACTTTCATACAGGTAGTGAGCATACTATAAATGGATACAGATATCCAATGGAGGTGCATTTGGTACATAAAAATAGAAAAACAGGATTGTTGGCCGTAGTTGGTGTTTTCTTTAAAGAAGGAAGAAAGGATAATAGGTTCTTAAACCAATTTATAAACGAATTGCCAGAACATAAAGGACAATATTATATAAGCAACAAGGAGTACCATATTAAAGATGTATTGCCGGAAGAAATGGATTTTTATACCTATAGCGGATCTTTGACAACACCTGGTTGCTCAGAAATCGTAACGTGGTATGTTGTTAAGCAACCAGTTTATGCTTCTGCTGCTCAACTAGAAAGATTTAAAAAAATTATGCATGAAAACTTTAGACCAACCCAAAAATTAAATGACAGGGTTGTACGTTCTAAAAACGATTAATAAGCAATAAGGATAAGTTTTTCAATATTGCTTTATTTTTAAAGAATAAAGAGGTTGTCTGTGTAAAAGGCAACCTCTTTTGTTTTTATAGTGCATTCGAAATCATAATTTCTTTAACATTTAGACACTTTTATTCTTAAAAAAACGTTTACATTTTATACCATTTGTAGTTTGAGTTTACTGGAAAATGAAAAAAGAACATTTTATTACGGTAAATTCAAATTGTAAATGGTATTAATCCCCCGTTAAGGAGCTAATTCCCCAAGGATTGTCTCAAAAACAAAATAGACTTTTGGAGGCATACCCCGTGAGATTGTCCTAAGATTATTGATTTAGATGAAATTGAATTTTAAAAAAACAGTGTAATTCATTTACCATAACAAACAACGGTTTTGGTTGATTTGATTACTATTAACACCTTTTTAATAAATATAACCTCAATTATGGTCAATATCTTTTTTCCTCATAAGCGGTATTCATTTATTAATGAATCGTTCTTGCATTGTCTTCCGGATGATATAGTAAAAAGGATTGATGAAAACAAAACTGTTCTGAAACTTACAAAAAATCAGGCATTGTTTCATGAAGGATCTATACCAACCGGAGTATACATACTTAAAAAAGGAAAAGTCAAAAAATATACAACAGGGCTGAATGGAAAAGAGCATACTTTTCATTTGGTAAAAGAAAACGAAATCTTAGGACACCACAATGTACTATGTAACGAGGCATATTCTCACTCTGCATCTTGTTTAACAGATTGTGTTTTTTATTTGATTCCTAAAAAAATATTTCTTTTGATTATAGAAAATAACCAAAACATGTTTAATCATTTATTAAAAAACATGAGCCGTGAGTTTGGTGTATTTATAAATAATTCCAGAGTTCTTGCACAACATAGCGTTAGAGAAAGAACAGCACTGTCTATAATAAAATTAGAAGAGTTTTTTGATGATGAAGGCAAAATAAAACTATCCAGAAAAGACCATAGTAGTATTGTAGGAACCTCTATAGAATCCCTGGTTAGGGTTTTGTATGATTTTAAAGAAGAAGGAATTATAGATATCAAAGAAAATATTATAATTGTTAATGATATTGAAGAACTGATTAACATCACTAATTTAATATAACTTATCTTTTTTGCTTCCTAAGATGAGTATACAGGATTCATGTTAATAAGAATCACTTTAAGTTTTTTTGTATAGTAGACTTGTAGATTCCTTAAAAACCTCCCATCCCTTAACAACATTATTTTTTTTACTTCAGACAGGTTTCCTTTTTCGTTTCAGAAACATTCTTAACCTTAATTTTACAATTAATCAAGCCTATATTAAATATTTCTTAAACCATATATATTTACAAATAGTAAAATAATATTCATTTTTGGCTTTTTAAGTTTACTAATTGTAAAAAAAATAAACAATCATGCAAAATGTGATTTTATTTAAGGTTAATGAAAATCATAGTAATGTTTTATGAGAAATAAATGATTAAGTTTTATGGAGAAAATATATGAAAGTCTATACAAATAAAGTATTAAGAAGAAAGAGGAGCAGTACAGAGTAAAATGAAATTTTTTATTCAAAATAAAACATGCCAGTAACGAACCAATAAAAAAGCAGCCAGAGATTTGCAAAAATAATCCGGATGTCAGTAAATCATTATAAATGCAAACCAAATATTTTAATCTAAAATTTATAGCACATGCATCGATAGCCTCTTTTGGCGCTTACTTCTGCATGTACGCATTCAGAAAACCATTTAGTGTTGCAACTTTCGAAAACCTCTCTGTCTTTAATATAGATTATAAAATCATATTAATTATTGCTCAGGTATTAGGATATACCCTGTCTAAATTCTTAGGAATAAAAATAATATCCGAGTTAAAAGCAGAAAAACGAGTAGGGTATTTAATAGGATTAATCCTTTTGGCAGAATTAGCATTAGTGCTTTTTGCTATTCTGCCAAAACCCTATAATGTGATCGCTTTATTTTTTAACGGGTTGCCATTGGGTATGATTTGGGGTATCGTTTTTTCTTATCTAGAAGGCAGAAGATTTACAGAAATCCTGGGAGTAGCATTATGTGCTAGTTTTATAGTATCTAGCGGAATTGTAAAATCTATAGGTTTATACCTAATGAGTGTATGGCAAATTTCGCAATTTTGGATGCCGGCAGCTACAGGAGCACTATTTATACCACCATTATTGTTTTTTGCATGGTTGTTAGAAAAACTACCTGTGACAACACAAGAAGACAAGATAATGCGATCAGAACGTTTGCCCATGTCTGCAAAAGACAGAAAACAACTTTTGATGACCTTCCTTATACCTGTCGCCGGGATTGTGATCTTTTATACCGTATTAACAGCATTCAGGGATTTTAGGGACAATTTTGCCCGGGAGTTATGGGATAGTATAGGGTATAAAGGAGATGTATCTGTATATACAACCTCAGAAACTATTATTGCAGTAGTGGTACTTTTAATTTTAGGAAGCACATTTTACATCAAAAACAATGCAAAAGCATTTTATCTATATCACTTCTTGATTTTAACAGGGATCTTGTGTATCGGAGGTTCTACACTTCTTTTTCAATTAGAATTACTAAATCCATTTATCTGGATGGTTATATGTGGATTCGGCTTATATATCTGTTATGTACCTTTTAACAGCTTGTTTTTTGATCGGTTTATAGCCATGTTTAAGATAAAAGGAAATGCAGGATTTTTGATCTATATAGCAGATTCTTTTGGGTATTTAGGCAGTATTACAGCCTTGTTATATAAAAACTTTGGGCAAGCAAATTTAAGCTGGTTAGACTTTTTTGTGTACGGCGCATACAGTATAACCATATTAGGAGCAGTAATCATGTTGGGCTCATTACTATATTTTAAAAAAGCATACCGTGCTAAAGTAACAACTATACAAACAAAATTACATTATGAAAAAATATGACCTCGTTGTTGTAGGAGGCGGAGTGTTAGGTACTTTTCATGCATATCATGCATTACAAAACGGATTGCAAGTAGCCTTATTAGAAAAAAATAAAATGCCCCAAGGAGCAACTACTCAAAATTTTGGGCAAGTAGTTCCTTCAGGAATGAACACCAAATGGCAAGCCTATGGGCGAGAAAGCTTAAAAATTTATAAAAACATACAGCAACAATTTGATATAACCCTTCGGGAGAACGGATCTGTATATCTGGCTTCTAATCCGGAAGAGGTACAGCTTATTGAAGAATTACATCAAATTAATAACCGAAACCAATATCCCTCGGTATTATTAACTAAGGAAGAGTGTCTGAAAAAATACCCGGGGTTACGATCAGAGTATATACAAGCAGGGTTGTTTTTCCCGGAAGAAGTTACTGTAGAGGCTCGCGAGATGATACACAGATTGCAAAGCTTTATGGTAAAACACCTAAACTTAGATTATTTTATAAATAGAAATATAATTGCCTGTGAACAAGCAGGAGCTTCCGTAAAAATAACTTCCGCTTCGGGAGAAGTTTTTGAAGCAGAAAAAGTAATTATTTGTAACGGTAGTGAGTTTAAAAACTTATATCCAGAGTTGTTTAATACAAGTGATCTAGAGGTAACGAAATTACAAATGTTACAAACCAAACCGCAATTTAATTACCAATTATCCGGTAATATTTTAACAGGATGGTCTATTAGGCGTTACGAAGCGTTTGCAGAATGTGATTCCTTTGTAGATATTAAATCAAAAGAAAATGCAGAGTCCTTACAAAAAAGGTGGGGAGTACATATCCTGTTTAAACAAGCACCGGATGGATCTGTTATTATAGGAGATTCCCACCAATATGCCGATGTAAAAAATATAGAAAATCTGGGATATGATTTAGATATGGATATAGATAACTTTATGATAAAAGAAGCACAAAAAATTATAGACCTGCCAACGTATGATATTCAAAATCGATGGTTTGGTATGTATTCACAATGTAAAACCCAAGATATATTTCAAAAAACAATAGAAAGCAACATCCATGTAGTAACAGGAATAGGAGGAAAAGGGATGACAGGTAGTGCAGGATTTGCAAAAGAAAATATCACAAAAATTTTTAATATATAAATATGAATAAAAAGGTTGATATGGTTGTTTTTGATATGGCAGGAACCACCGTAAATGAAGATAATATAGTATATAAAACAGTACAACAGGTAATTAATGACGAAGGATTTAATATTAGTTTACAAGATGTATTAGAACACGGTGCAGGAAAAGAAAAATATCAGGCAATAATAGATATTTTAACAAAAGTAACCTCTTGCAAAAATCCGGAAAATATAGCGAAAAAAGCGTTTTCTAATTTTAAACCAATTCTCGAAAAATTATACCAAAACCTCGATGTAGTAGCTTTTGACAGGGTAGAAGAGTTGTTGGATGTATTAAAAAACAATAACATAAAAGTAATCTTAAATACAGGATATGATGCAAAAGTAGCAAATCAACTTCTTAAAAAATTAGGGTGGAAAAAAGGAGTGAATTATGATGCATTACTTACAGCAGATGACGTAATAAAAGGCAGGCCGGACAAAGAAATGATATGTAAAGCAATGAAGATATTTAAGGTAACAGATGCATCCAGAGTATTAAAAGTAGGCGATTCTGCAATAGATATAGAGGAAGGTAAAAATGCCAATTGCGGTATCACTGTAGGAGTTCTTACAGGAGCACAAAGTAAAGAGCAAATAGCAAAAGCATCTCCCGATTTTATAATAAAAGAGTTAATAGAATTAACAAAAATTATATTCTATTAGATTAGCATTTTAATCCACATTGTGGAGTTTAATTTTCCGAGGCTACCCTCGAAAACAAAATGTATTTTCAGAATCATATCTAATGATCTTGCTCCGAAGCTATTGATTTATTTTGTTTACAAGCCGCTCTCGGGCAGTTTTTTAGTTTTCTTTATCCAAAAAGAAATACAAAACAATCATTTTTGAAGACATAGTGCTACGATTAACAGGCACATGAGGTATTCTTCCATCAAAAAAAATAGAATCCCCTTCTTTTAAAAGAACCTCTTCCTCTCCAATAATATAAGAACACTCTCCGCTAAGTATATATTTAAATTCGTATGCATCAGTTTCAACTTTGCCTCTTTCAGAACCTGGTTGCACTTCTAAAAAAACAGCTTCAAAGCCAATAGAATTAAGTTGTTTGCCAAAAATATATTTGTAACTAAATCCCACAGCATCATCCTCTTTTTCAATAATATTATATTCTGAAGCTCTTGTAACTAGAAATGTAAAATTAGTTTGCGTAGGGATACCATTAAAAAAAGTAGGAATTTCAATTTGCAGAGCGGTAATAATATTTAATAAAACAGGTAAAGAAGGAATCGTTCTGCCATTTTCAATTCTAGAAATAAGACCATTACTAACCCCGGCTTTAGAGGCAATATCATTAATGGTTTTGCTATTGCTTTTTCGAATCTCTTTTAAACGTTTACCAATACCAATTAAATAATTTTCCATCTGTTTACAAATAGTAAGTAATACAAATATTACTAAAAAAGATCAGACTAAGGAAATATTTTACTGTATATCCAGATAAGTAAACCAAGCATCATGATTTATTGTTACAATGTTTATCGTTTGTTAAATACAAAAAATAGGATATTATGGATTATATATTTATAACCAGTGTTATAAAATGGATACTGTTTAACGTTATGCAAGTATTTGGATTAAGAAAATAAAATTAAGATATTGCTGTTTCATTAGAGATTATCTAATATTCAATTTTAATAAAGTATCGTGTATACCAAAACCTGTTACATTAAACTATCCAAACCTATCTCGCTTAGGGTAAAGGGTTATATAAATATAAAATCTCCTTTTTCATAATATTCTTAAACAAGTCGTTAGAGCTTTTTTCTGTTAACAATATTAAAACAACAAGTTGCATATAATAGCAAAAAGGCAAACAACTTTAGTGTAAGAATTAATATCGGTTTCAGTGATTTTGCATTTACATAAAATGCAAAAGGACAAGAAATATATATAACCATTTTATGTAATTGAAGAGTAACCATGAATAGAAAAGAATTATTAGAAGCCATAGATAAAAAGTACGCCGCAATGGGGCAGGATCCGGATGTACATTTAGCAGGATTATTATATGCAGAACCTATGCAATATTGGGACTTCATACAAGTAGATGCCCTGTTAGGACTACAAACCCAACGGACCCAATTGCCAGACGAAATGGTGTTTATAATGTATCACCAGATCAACGAATTACTTTTTAAAATGATACTTTGGGAAATGAACCAGATTTCTCATACCAAAAATATAGAACCCTCAAAATTCGAAATGCACCTAATGCGCGTAAGCAGGTATTTTGATATGTTATCCAACTCCTTTGATATTATGAGCGAAGGTATGGAGATAGAACAGTACATGAAATTTAGAACCACACTTACTCCTGCAAGTGGTTTTCAATCTGCACAATACCGAAAAATAGAAATAGCCTCTACAGAGTTGATTAACCTGATAGACTTTAGATTTAGAAAAACCATAAATAGAAAAACTCCCTACGCACATGCCTTTGATAATATGTATTGGCAAGCAGCAGGCAAAGATCATGCAACAGGAAAAAAGAGCAAACTGATGATTAATTTTGAAGACAAATACAAAAAAGAATTAATCGAATGGATGAAAGAATACAATACCATAAATCTTTGGACTAAGTTTAAAGAACTACCAAGCGAGTACCAGCAAAACAAGCAGTTAATAGAAGCTATGCGCCATTATGATCATACCGTTAATATTGATTGGGTAATGCATCATTACAACGCAGCAGCAAAATATTTAGATTCTGGTAACGTAAATGTAGAAGCAACCGGCGGGAGTGATTGGCATAAATATATGCACCCAAGATACCAACGAAGAATATTTTTTCCAGAATTGTGGAGTACAGAAGAATTAGAAAACTGGGGAGTTACCAATCTCGAGGGATATAAAAAAAATACTTAAGAATATAAAAATCAAAATTCCCAAAGGGCAGCCTTTGGGAATTAAATTGAAAGTGTAAATAAAATAGTCCCTATAATCCAAAAAGCAAATAATTTATATCAAATTAATTATGAAATGTCGTATAAAACAGAAAATAGATACCTTTAGGTGCGATATTTTATGGTTAATTAAATTACTTTGCCCAGCATTAATAATTCATTACATACAATCTCTGTTATATATCGTTTTTGCCCTTTTTTATCCTCATAACTGCGAGATGTAAGTTTACCTTGTATAGCAACCTCTTGTCCTTTATTAATATATTTTTCTACAATATCCGCAGTTTTTCCCCAAGCAATAATATTATGCCATTGGGTATCCGTAATTTTATCTCCTTGTTTGTTATAATAATAATCATTGGTAGCAATAGCAAATTTTGCAAGCTTTTTACCAGATTCAAGATTTACAATTTCTGGTTCTTGTCCCAGGTTTCCAATCAACTGTACTTTGTTTTTTAGCGTGTTCATAATTTTAGTTTTTCGTGTTATACCAAATTAATTATGAAATGCCGTATAAGAAACGAAATTGCTTTTTTGTTTTATAACGCTGTGATTGATTTGCATAGCAGTAGCTATGGAAATCATGAACAAGAAAATAAAACAGAAAATGAATAAGTTTAGATGCGACATTTTATGGTTAAATTAGTATTAAACAGTTAATACAATACCTCCATATCAGGAGGCGGTTATAATTTATAGATACTTTATATTGTTATTTAAAACTCGTATATAGAGTTTGTTACTAACAACACTACAAACGTATAGCAACCCTTTTGTAGATTCGGTTAAGAAACGCTTAGTTTCGCTTGTATCCGTTTGTAGTCGCTTATAATTGGTTAAAAACACTAAGAATCAATTGTTTATGCTTATTAAAGGTTTTTGATCTTTTATACAAAAGAGTGTCTTTTTATTTTTTGATTAGAAAAATACGATACAAAGTGATTTAAAATTTCCAGTTTGCTACCTGTCAAAGGATTATATTATGTATATTTCATCTATAGGATAGATATTTGTTTAGTGAACAAGGAACAGCATATTAAAAATAAACTCGGTCAGCGCATCATTCAACTAAGGCATCAAAAAGGTTGGAGTCAGTTAGATTTAGCCCAAGTATGTAATAAAGATATGCAATCTATTATCGAACTGGAAAATGGCAAAGCAGACCCTAGTATGTATTTGCTTTTAGAAATTTCAAAAGCTTTAGGAGTTTCATTAAAAGAATTAGTTGACTTTTAAATCTTCTATAAGAAGGCAATTACAAGAAGCTGCTATAGGGAGCTTGTCGAAGTGTTGTCGAAATAGAGAATACACCACACATAATTTGATTTGTCATTCCGTTGCAGAACGGAATCCAATACCCATACTATTGAAGTAGACATTTACGTATATTTTATCCTGAGAATTTGTCGAAGTGTTGTCGAAATAGAGAATACACCACACATAATTTGATTTGTCATTCCGTTGCAGAACGGAATCCACTACCCATACTATTTAAGTAGACATTTACGTATATTTTATCCTGAGAATTTGTTGAAGTATTGTCGAAATAGAGAATACACATGCACATAATTTAATTTGTCATTCCGTTGCAGAACGGAATCCACTACCCATACTATTGAAGTAGATATTTACGTATATTTTGTTCTGTCTTTTAAATGAAGCTATCACTCTGAGGTGTCACGCTGAGGTAGAAATCATCAGCTATCGAACCCTGAGGCACTCGAATGGGTGAGCTTCGAGTGCCTCAGCTCCCTGGTATCCAGAAGGGTAAAGTGCCAGAAAATCGGACTTCGAGAACCTCAGTCCACCTAAATTCTAATATTCCCAAAGAGTAAGCCTGAAATCATCAGCTATCGAACCCTGAGGCACTCGAACGGGTGAGCTTCGAGTGCCTCAGCTCCCTAGTATCCAGAAGGGTAAAGTGCCAGAAAATCGGACTTCGAGAACCTCAGTCCACCTAAATTCTAATATTCCCGAAGAGTAAGCCTGAAATCATCAGCTATCGAACCCTTAGGCACTCGAACGGGTGAGCTTCAAATGCCTCAGCTCTCTGGTATCCAGAAGGGTAAAGTGCCAGAAAATCGGACTTCGAGAACCTCAGTCCACCTAAATTCTAATATTCCCAAAGAGTAAGCCTGAAATCATCAGCTATCGAACCCTGAGGCACTCGAATGGGTGAGCTTCACCACAACGTTTCTTAAAAGTAAAATAAATATAAAATTAACCCTTCTGTACGGATTTCCGTAATTCTATTTCTAAAAAGTAATTTACTTTAGAGCTTTAAAAATATAGAGGTCACTATATTTCTAATAATAAAGAGATATGGGGCTTGGGAACTGTGTAATGTTGTTGGCAAGCATACAACTGAACCAAGTATTTGCTATACTGACTACTGAAATGTCTTTGTTTTTCTCCTTCTTTTTGAGCTCGTTTGCGGAAAATTTTATTTAAAAAACAAAAACACTAATAGTATTAAGTATTCTTTATGAAATTCTTATAATTGTAATATATTTCACAGATTTTGAAAAGACCAAGAATAAATAAGAATATTAAAAACACAGAAGTTATTGAAGATCCTTTAGAATTTAAACCTAATTGTGCTTCCCAAAATGCTCAATGTATCCACAAATATGACGAACTTAAAGTTGAATTGTGGTGCGACAAACACTATCATCACAGGAGAACATTTGGTGATGGTAATGGAAAAAGAGATGGTATAGAAATTGACGGAGTTCAAGATTTAATTATAATTTCTTTTAAATATTTATTAGATATTTACCTACGAGGCATTTCTTTTAAATTTGTAAATTATTTTGACCCAAAAAAAGCAATTAATAATTTTCATAGAATTGTTCTTAAAACGCCAATAGAACACGGAATTCTAAATGTTGTAGCTGAAATTCATTATTTAGAAACTAGTAAATTTGAAATAACAGTAATAACAGCAATGGTTATTGATGGCTTTAAAGTCGCAGATGGTCAATACTCTTTAATGGTTGCAGCTAATAGGGTTACCTTGAGTAGAAATGTTCAAAAAAGAATGAATGAAATTTATAGGTTAGATTTTTAAGCCGACATTTGTTTTTTTGGCATATTTTTTGTAATTTACTAATTGTTAATACGTCTAAATAAATCGAGTATAACTTACAATTATAGATAACATTTATTGTTTTTGCTGTTTGAATTAATTCTAAATTACGCGTTATTTATCGGATTTATGTTAGTATTAACATACAAATAATAGAAAAATAATACATTTGTACAAAGCATTAAAGACAGGACAGGTGAATCTGGACAGCGAGAGCAGGATTACAAAGTCTGAACAGTCTTATTAAATTAGACTCACATTATTTATGTGGGTCTTTTTTTATACAACTATAAATCAGTTTTGCTTCCGACTGTCATGGATCAAGCAATTTACGGATCAAGTCCAATTGTTGTGGGATTTAGCATTTACCTTCCCTCAAAAAATAAAATTTTCAACATGTCAACGAACATCTGAACTGATTTGAAAGTACAGTTGCCAACAACGATAACCACTGCACAAGTCTCTAATTTCTTATAAAAACAACTCATTTTAAGCCTCTTTATCGAGGCTTTCATTATTATATGTCTTATGTGATATGTTATTTTAAAGGTATTCATATAGAACCTAAAGAGTTGATAAAAGATTATTTTTATAGATTCAGATAAAATAACGGATGCTATACCGTTTTTTTTCGTTTTGCTTATGAATTTTAAGAGCTTTTTCTGTTACTTATTTAGGATTAAGAATGAAAAAAAAATAGAGGAGGTTTAGAAAATTTTAATTTAGCATAAGTTATTTGAGAACTAATTGTTCGTTCAGTTCTTCAAAATAAACAGATATGAATAAGAATAGATTTAGATAATGTAGATACAATTTTCCAAAATCAAAGCAACAAAAAGCTTCTTGCAATCGCTCTTCACACGGATTATGAATTCAGTTCATTGAAAAATACATAAACTTTCATGAATATATATTATTATCATTATTAGAGGTTATCTATATTTACATAAAACCATACTTATTTATATGAATTACATACGAGAACTTAAGGGGATTCTAACCTCTACTCATTATAGTGTACAAAGAATGCAACAGAAATTAGACCATTTGGCACATAATAGCTTGCCTTCAGATATTCATCCCAATAGTAAAAACACATTTAATATTTTAAAACGAAAAGTAGCGTATAAAATAAAACAACTTGAAAGTAAATTACAAACTGCAAGTGGTGGGGATAAAAAGGACTTAGAGGCTCGGCTAAAAGAATTAAAAAGTGTTCAAAAGGAGTTTAAAAAAATAGAACAATCAGCTACAATGTATTCTTTTGTTCAATCCACAGAGCCATATTTTGATTATAATGCGATAGGTGATACAGGGACTGTTTTTTATGATGGTACTTTGGGGTCTCTAATAAATGAGTTAAAACACGTTTTTCAATTTGAAACAGGTCAATTAGAGTTTATAGGAGTAGGAGGTACATCAATGCCAGGTCTTACATATGATATCTTTGATGAATTAGAAACATACAAGCGACAATATGCATTTGATGGATTGCTGAAATTAAATATTTCACTTTCTGAATCAGATGTTATGGGTTTAATGATGTCAACAAACACAAAAGATATGGGAAGGATAGAAATAAAGAAAATGAAAGATATAAAAGTTGCTATTATCGCAAAAGTAGCAGATAGCTTTCTCAAAGATGGATTGTATGAAAGAATTTCGAAAAAGAAATTGGATATAAGTAGTAGTGCAAAAGATGTTTTTAATGCTAATAAACAAAACAGATTCGATAGAATTTTAAATATTAGTTTAGGTTCAGCAGATAAGAAAAAATCTTATATTGAATATATTAAAGTGTTTATTAAGGAAAAACCAATTATCTATGCGAAATACTAGTCTTACAATTTTTCTGTTATTTATATTTAATAGCTGTTCAGCGCAAAAGCATATAATTGGCAAAAGTTATAATTACCATTATACAGGTAAAATTAATAGTTCTGTATTAAATAATACAGTTTATTTTGAAAGCGATTCAACGACGATTATATATGGTGGAAAAGGTGCTTATAAATATTCTTCTCATCCAAATTATAAGATATTAAATGATTCTATGTATTATGTATACTACCCAAATGTTAAACGTATCATGCCATCTAAAAAAGAATTAAAAGATACTATAATGATAAAGGTACAAATGACAGATGTTGAAAACGATACTATCTATTGGAAAAATAATAAAGAATTTATATTTAGAGAACGACTTTTTAAGCTTTATGAATATAAAGGTGTTCCATTAGAAGACCAATAAATAATCCACCTATATTCGAATTAATAACTCTAATGGATATAATGCAACAGTCGATTTAATTGGAGATGCTTGGCTACAAAATGCGATACATAAAGCAATAAAAGATTTTAGATTTGAATATAACTACAAAAAAAAACAGGGGTATGGAGTGGAAAAAGTTGGTAATGTTAATCAGTGTCTGTTCTATTCTTGTTGCATGTAAAAATTATTATCATCATGTAGATGGTGGCTATAGACCTAAAAAACCAAAGTTTACCTCACTTAAAAAACCTTATGAATTAAAAAAAGAAGACATACTGAATACAAAGAGCATTTATATTTCAACAGATACTTTAGAATATGGTAATAAAAAATATAAAAGTTTGTTTTTTATAAAATTTTATAACAATGGACGTAGTTTTCAAAGTAGTATTGATGCAAAAATAAATGTAAACGAACAAAAACTCACGCCCACTTATATAGGTTATTATACTATCAATAAAGGAAATTTGTTAGAAATAGAAACATTTTATGTTAAGCATAAAGAAAAAGGTGTCTATATTAAAGAATATGGTTGGATAAAACAAGACACTCTGTTTATGTTTAAATCTTTGCCTAAAAAGGATATGTTTCCTAATCCAGATAAAAGTAATAGTACTATATATGTACTAAAAAAAGTAGAATCCCTTAGTGAAATTCCAGATTGGTAAAAGAAAACATTTTATAATAAGTATGTTTATATTCGTATATCCTTTAAAGAAACACTCAATACCTTAGGAAGTATTAGATTAAGAATTACTTTTTTGTTCTCAAGATCATTAAATAGTTTAAATGTATACTGATTTTTAAAAGAAATGTCCAGTCGATCCTTAATATTGGCAAGTCCAAAACCAGTATTCAACAATTCTTCTAAAGGTTTATTTAATAACTGTCCATTATTTTTAATTTGTATAAAAAGAGCAGTGTTTGTTTCTTCTCTTATGGTTATCTCTATCAAAATCTCTTCATGTTTTATAGAGTACGAATGTTTTATAATGTTTTCAATAATAGGTTGTAGAATAAGTGGAGGAACAAAAAAGTAAAAAGTATTTTCATCCACTTTTTTTTCTATTTTCAGATTTTCATGAAACCTGTTTTGAACGATATTAATATACATATTAAGAATTTCTAACTCTTTACTCAATGTAATAAACTCTGCATTTTTGATTTCTAATGTTCTGATTAAAAAGTTGCTTAAATCTGCAATCATATTTTTAGACCGTTCTTTATCAATATCAATTAATGCCGTAATATTATTTAGTGAATTAAAAAGAAAATGTGGCTGTAATTGGGTTTGTAACATTCTTGCTTTGGCCGTTTCAAATTTATTTTTCAATTTTATTTTGGTAAGCTTGTCCAAATTGGATATTTGAAAATAGTAATAGGTATGAATAATCCCGACTAACGAGAAGTAGATTAAAAAATTTAAATCTATAACATTCATGTAATAGTATATTATAGTATCTAAGCGCATATTTATTGCGTCAGCCAATCCAAAAAGCTTCTGAATGGATAAAATTCCATAAAAAATGAATATCCCTAAAAAAACAGATAAGGTAATATGAACTAAAATGATTTGTATCCATTTTAATTTTTTAACAACCATGTATTTAGTGATAATAAGTGTAATTGACATGAAAAAAATCACCAACAAAAAATCAACCAAATAAACCCCTAAGAACATATAGCTCCACGTATTGTTTGTAAATCTTTCTCCTATACTTTTAAAATACACCATTTTTACAAGAGCAAAGACAGAGAAAACGGCATAAAAACCAATTACCAGTAATACCAACTTTTTATCAAGGTAAAACTTTAGTTTTTTTAATAAATCCATGATTTGTTACATTTATATAAATAGGTTCATATTTTCTCAAACCTCATCCTTATTTTATTATATATTTTTCTATACTTCAAGATAAATGCTTTTCGAAGCATATGTAGCCTCTTTAAATCTTCTTATTCCTGAAAAAACAATCTTTTATATACTTTTGAAATTCAATAATCTATTGAAACTAATAATTTCATTATAATGATTTTTGAGTTAGCCAAAAAAGCCAGAGGAGTCTGGCTTTTTAATTTTTCTATACTCGATTTTTATACTTCCTGTATGTAAGCGCTATTTTATATATCGAGTACAATCATGCTTATATCCCCAATTTTTGAAAAAACTCTTTTTTATAGCCTTTACTTACTCTAAACAATTCATTGTTTTTCATCTTTACATCCAGTTCCCCAAAGCTAGAATACACCAATTCTTGAATAAACTCAAAACTTATAATCGTTGATCTGTGAATACGGGCAAAAGGATAATTCTCTAGTTGATCCGTTAGGTTAGTAATTGAATCTCGTAGCACATATTTTTTATTCTCGGTATATATCTCAGAGTAATACCCCGAAGCTAGAATGTAAATTATCTCTTCGGCAGGAACTAAATGAATTTTGTTTCCGAGTTTAACAGGAAGTTTTTTTGAAAAAAAGACTTCCGATTTTTTTGGTGTACTAAAATGGTTAACTAAATTTTTGAATTTTTCATTATATGCAGACTTGTCTTTGTCCAAAAAAAAAGTTTGTATACGCTCAATACATTTATAAAACCGAGCATCTTTGAATGGTTTCAAAAGAAAGTCAAAAGCAAAATAATCAAAAGCTTTTATAGCATGTTTGTCATAAGCCGTAATAAAAATAACCAATGGGTTGTGCTTAATGTTTTTCAAAACATCAAATCCAGTCATCTGGATAAGGTTCACATCCAGAAAAATCAAATCAGGATTCAATTCATTTATTTTTTCGATCGCAATATTGCCATCAGTACAAAAGCTTATAATATCAAACTCTCGAAATTCTTGAAGTAATAGTTCGACTCGCTTGAGAGCCAGAGACTCATCATCAACCAAAATAGTTCTGACTTTTTGCATTAATGTGTTTTTTTGATTTTAAAGTTAAAAATATTAAGATAATAGCAATACTCAAATTGTATGTTTTAAATCAGAAAACATTGTGTTTATAGCATGATAAACATCATTTACTTCATTATAAAACCTTTTCAAATCATTATGTAAATCAAGAAATAATAGATCAAACTTGATGGAACACGCTTTGGATCAATTCACCTGAGATATAATAGTTTAAAATCATAAAACAGGTCTTTCACTTCATATAAAAAAACTTAAGGATACAATCCTTTTATTTTTAATCAAAACTAAATTAACATTATTTTAATATGAAAAACAATCATTTAAAGCTCATTATGGCATTATGCTGTTTTTTTTGCTATACAGTACAATCGCAAGAGAAAACGGTAAATGGTAATGTCAAGGATTCTAATGGCATACCACTCCCCGGAGTAAACATACTCGTTAAGAGCACAACAATAGGAGCTCAAACTGACTTTGATGGAAATTATTCTATTACAGGCGAAACAGGACAAGTTCTGGTCTTTACTTATATAGGTCATAAGAAAGAAGAAAAAACTATAGGTAGTAATAGTACTATTAATCTACAAATGGAAGAAGACACTCAATCACTTGAAGAAGTGGTAGTGACCGCTCAAGGTATAAAAAGAGAGCGGCGTTCTTTGGGGTATGCAGTCAGCAAAATTGCAAACAAAGAAATTGAGGATCGACAAGAAGGTGATTTAGGGCGGGTGTTAAGAGGTAAAGCCGCAGGAGTTAATATCACTGCAACCAATGGGATTTCAGGATCAGCAACCAATGTTGTTATTCGTGGTTTTACGTCAATAACAGGTAGTAATCAAGCTTTGTTTGTTGTAAATGGCGTTCCTTTTGATGGATCATCTAATCAAGAAAATGTTTTTTTTGATAATCAAACAGAGTCCAGTAGATTTTTGGACTTAGATCCTAATTCTATAGAATCTGTAAATATATTAAAAGGATTAAGTGCATCTGTTCTTTATGGAGAACGAGGAAGAAACGGAGTAATCTTAATAACAACCAAAAATGGAGCAACCAAAAATATAAACAAAAAAACGGAAATTTCTATTTCGCAATCTACATTTTTTACAGATCCGGTATTGCCAAAATATCAGGACAATTACGGAGGCGGTTTTCATCAAAACTTTGGGTATTTTTTTAGTAACCACGGCGCCTCGTTTAATCAAAATGAGTTGAGCAATCAACTTCTGGAAAACAATAATCTATTTATACGTAGAGAAGGAGGAACAGCATTATTAGTAAATCCAATGTCTCAATTAAGTGATCAATCTTTGGTTATAGGTTATGAGGATATTGCAAATTCAGAATATGAATATAAGCCATATAATAGTGTAGATCAATTTTTCAATACAGGAGTAGCAAATAACACCTCAGTAAATATCCGTGGAGGAACAGAAAAGATCAATTTTAACATGAATTATGGACATCTTGAGGATAAAGGTTTTACTCCCGGCAATACACTCAAAAGAAATACCTATGGCGTGGGAGGTAATGCTATTTTAAACAACAGATTTACCGTAACAGGAGCTCTTAATTTTTCCAGAACTGATTATAAAACTCCCCCTGTAGCGGCCTCTGCAGGCAGTGGTACTATTAGTAGTGGTAGTTCTGTTTTTGGTGACGTATTATATACACCCAGAAGTGTTGATTTGTTTGGACTTCCTTTTCAGGCGTCGGATGGTCGAAGCTTATATTATCGCTCATCAAATGATATACAAAATCCAAGATGGACTGTTGCCAATTCTAAGGTTACGCAACTTACCAATAGAATATTTGGAAATTTTAATATAAACTTTGAAATCAATAACTGGATCAATGCCACATACCGGTTAGGGTTGGATTCGTATACAGAATTCAATACGTATGGTCAGAATAAAGGAGGAGTTGACGGTGATGTAACAGGTATTTTTAGAACAATTAATAAAAAAAATACCGTTTGGGATCACAGTTTTATTTTAAATGCAGATAAAAATTTAACAGAAAACCTTAACCTAAAAATGATTTTGGGAGCAACCTCTCGTAGAGATTTGTTTGAGCAAGATGGTGTCGAGAGCACGCAACAAATTGTTTTTGGGATTTTGGAACATTTTAACTTTGTAAATAGTTCTACATCCAGTAGCTTTTTTAGTGGAAGCGCTTTAAGTTCCAAAAATGAAGTAAATACTATTGGAGTTTATGCCGATGCTACTTTGGGATATAAAGATTATTTATATTTTAATGGAGCGATTAGAAATGATTGGTCATCAACCTTAGAAAGAGATAATCAAACCATACTATACCCGGGAGGAAGCCTGTCTTTTATTCCTACCAGTGCTTTTGAAGGGTTGGTTTCGGATAAGGGGCTGAACTATCTAAAAATACGATTGGGATACGGAACATCTGCCGGATTTCCCAACGCCTATGGAACAAGGAATACATTAGATCTAACATCAAGATTATTTATAGACAGGAGCGGTAATACTATTTCTGGTAATGAAGTGTCAGATCGTCTGGGAAATCCTAATCTAAAACCAGAAACTGTTTCAGAAATAGAAGTAGGTATAGATAGTAAATTTCTGGATAATAGGATAGGTCTTAACGTTAGTGTTTTCAAAAGAATCTCTAATGACCTTATTACAGATCAGAGATTAGATCCTTCATCCGGTTCCAGAAGAGTTCTTATTAATGCCGGAGAGTTAGAAACCAAAGGGATAGAGGTTGATTTTGATATCAACCCTATAAGAAATACAAATGGTTTAAACTGGAATATTAGTGGTAATTTCTATGCAGATGAAAGTTTGGTAACCAAACTTCCTGAAGGAACAGAAAATATCGCTTTAACACCTATTATTGTTGGTTCTCCCGCAAACTATGCGGTAGAAGGAAAACCATTTGGTGTTCTTTTAGGTACTACAGTAGATCGTACAAATGGGGAGTTAACCGTAGACAATAATGGGGATTATGTCGTAGGAACAAGCACGACCGATTATCTTGGAGATCCTAATCCTGATTGGACTGCTACGATAAGCAATGGATTACGTTTTAGAGATTTTTCTTTTAATATGAGCTGGCAATATCGACATGGCGGAGATATATACTCACAAACCTCTGCTGCTTTGATAGGTAGAGGCGTTGTAGATTCAGACAGACCGCTGGATAGAGAAAGAACTTATATACTGCCAGGTGTTAAACAAGACGGTTCGCCAAATGATATACAGTTGACAACCACTCGAATTTATTTTAATAATCTTGGATTTGGAGCAAACGAGTTTAGCATATATGATGGATCTACATTAAGACTTAGTGAGGCTAGTCTACAATATAATTTACCAAAAAAGGTATTAGACAAAACACCCTTAGGAGCTCTTTCTTTAACTATATCCGGTTCTAATTTATGGTATAAAGCATTTAATTTTCCTGATAATGTAAATTTTGACACCAATAGTCTTAGTACAGGTGTGGGTAACGGTCAGGGAATTGATTTTATATCAGGGCCATCAGCCAAAAGATATGGATTAACAGTAAAAGCTTCTTTTTAAAAAACAATAAAAACTAAAAATATGATAGCACATATAATCAAGAAATATTTCTTAAAGAACACTCTCTTTACTATGCTGATCTTAATAAGTTCATGTGAGACTCTGGAATTAGAAATACTCAACAATCCTAATGCAGTTTCACCAGAACAATCTAATGTTGATTTTTTTCTAAACAATATTCAGGCTGGTTTTATTATTCAGTTCGAGGGTACTCCTTTAGACACTCAGGGATTGACAAAATTCGGGATGGAAGTTACTAGAATAATGCAAATGTCTGGACCCACATATCAAAATGCATATTCTCCTGCAAACTTGAATCAAATATGGAGATCCACCTATTCCACTGTTTTACCAGATATTCGAACCATGATACCATTAGCCGAAGAGAAAGAGCTTTTTACCCATGTTGGTATCGCCAAAGTATTAGAAGCCATGTTGATGATTAATATAGTAGATTTTTTCGGAAATGTGCCATATTCGGAAGCAACAGACGGGATAAAATTCCCCAACCCTAATGTTGATTCTGGAGCAGAAATCTATGCTGCAATGGAAGTGTTATTGGATGAAGCCATAATAGATTTTAATAAAAAAGAATTAGCATTACCAGCTAATGACCGTTTTTATAATGGAGATGAAAGCTTATGGATAAAATTAGTTAATACGATAAAACTTAAAATCTATCTGCAAACCCGATTAGTAGACACTAATGTTGCATCCAAAATAAATTCGATTATCAGTAGTGGAAATTATATCATAACCAAAAATGAAGATTTTGAAGTAAAATGGTCTTCAAATGATTCAAATCCTGATAGTAGACACCCGGAGTTTGGTTCTAATTTTGATAATGGAACAGTCGAATATATGAATACCACATATATGTATTGGATGGTTGAAGAGAAAGGAATTATGGACCCCAGGACCCGTTATTATTTTTATCGTCAGGCCGGGCAAAATACCACAAATGTAAATGAGCAGACCTGTATTACCCAATTCCCTCCTCAACATTTTGGATCTCAGGATATTTTCTGTAATTTCTCTAATGATGGATACTGGGGTAGAATACATGGAGACGCAGACGGGATTCCCCCAGATAATGCAAAAAGAACAACATTTGGGCTATATCCAGTAGGAGGATTATTTGACAATAACTCTTTTAAACCTATTACCGGAAGAAATATCAGCACGAAGGGAGCAGGGATATCTCCCATAATGTTATCTTCATATGTAGATTTTATGCTAGCAGAATCAGCTCTTTTTCTTGGAACTACGGGAGACCCTAAAATTCATCTAGAAAAAGGTATTCGCAAATCTATAGATAAAGTTATCACATTTAATCCAGAAAATGTAGATAATACTTTTGCGCCCACAACACAAAATATTGAAAATTACATAGCAAAAGTATTAAGCCTGTATGATGCTGCTACTACCAATGAAGAAAAAATGGCTGTTATTGCAAAAGAGTATTTTATAGCACTTTGGGGTAATGGCGTAGAAGCTTATAATACATACAGAAGAACAGGACAGCCCAATTTACAGCCTACAGAACTAGCAGAGCCGGGAGCATTTATTCGTTCCTTTTTCTATCCAGCAATATTTGCAGACCAAAACTCTGTAGTAGATCAAAAACCAAATGTAGCAGTACAAGTTTTTTGGGATAATAATCCTACTGGTTTTATAGACTAACATACAACTTAAAAGATATACATAATGAAAAATATACTTAAACCAATAATATTACTCTTACTAATATCAATATTTGGATGTAAGGATGACGATAAACTTATTTTCGAGTCAATTACAGATGATATAAAAACAGCAGGAGGACTAAGAACAATAAATTTATTATCCCCATCTGTTAATCTTCTTGATCTAGATAATTCCAAATTTTCTGTTGAAATAGAAGAATGGGATGCCCAGAATGGAAAATTATTAGAATCTGTAGATGTATTTGTACAATTTCAAGACAATACTCCGGATAATGGGGATAGTAGCGTTTCAGAAGTTAATGTAGTAAACCTTACTGCGGCAGACTTTATAATAAACAATGAATCAGGACTACCAAGAACAATCATCGATGTGACTGCTTTAGAAGTGGTTAGTCTATTAAGATTAAATGCCAATACAGATATAGACGGAGGGGATGTTTTTAGATTTCGTTTGCAATTAAATTTGTCAGATGGCAGTGTTTTTTCTTCAGGAAATCTAGAAGGAAATATAACAGGTCCATTCTTTAACTCTCCTTTCTCGTACCCTATACCTGTTGTACGTTCTGGAAATTAAACATTTCTTGCAGGAGAATATAGCATGGTAAGTCAAACTTCGTTAAGAATAGGAGTAGCCCTGTTTAGTGAAGCTACGGTAACAGTTACCGCTATTTTAGATATTAGAAGACAAATTAATGTAACGTATGGTAAAAATGGAGGCTTTTGAAATCGTCTCATACCATTTCAGTTTGATTTGATATGTTCTACCGTCATAGTACCTTCAAATCAGGTATCGGGATTGGCATGTTCCTTAGGGATTTGTTTAGGTACAACCAAGATTTCTGATAATGCAAAATTTGATACAACCCGATGATAGTACCATAACAGGTATAAGCTTTACGGTAACAAAAAATTAGTTGCTTTTATTTTTTTGATTAGCCATCAGATCTGTTCTAATGATTTGATGGCTTTTCTTTTAAGTATCATTCATTTTAACGTTGAAATCGTGCGCATAGAAATTGAGTTCAGTTTTTCAATCTCCATTATGGAGTAATTCGGCTTGCTCAAAATGAAAGCAAAAGTTTCCTCTTGTGGGCTTGCCTCCCTGATCTGGTATCAAACATAATCAATTAACAGTCCTTATAAATATTTCCATAAAACAAGAATTATACATTTCAACAGATAACCGTATCTTTGGGATAATACCATTTAGCATTTTATAGAGTACATATAATGAGCACTACCAAAAAAAGAAACATTTCTGTCTTAGGACCAACAACCCATACCGGCATCACCATAAAAGAACCAGCAACCTATGCAGCAGGATTGCCAGCAGTAAAAGTAGCATTACAACATGCCTTTAAAGAAATGGGAGTAGTAAAATCTATGCACATACTCTCCAAAATGAATCAAAAAGAAGGATTCGATTGCCCGGGTTGCGCATGGCCGGATCCCGATAGTCCATCAAAACTAGGGGAGTATTGTGAGAATGGAGCAAAAGCAATAGCAGAAGAAGCGACCAATCAAAGAGTAGATAACGAGTTTTTTGCCAAATACTCTGTAGAAGACCTGTCCCATTGGTCAGACTATCAAATAGGTAAAAGCGGTAGGCTCACACAGCCAATGCTCCTAAAACCAGACAGTATACATTACCAACCCGTCTCTTGGCAAGATGCCTATACCATAATAGCCAAAGAACTTCATGCTTTAGACACTCCGGACGAAGCAGTTTTTTATACATCAGGTAGATCCAGTAACGAAGCAGCATTTTTATATGGCCTGTTTATAAGAGCATTTGGCACCAATAATATGCCGGATTGCTCCAATATGTGCCACGAATCTAGCGGAGTCGCACTAAACGAAACACTAGGTATAGGAAAAGGATCCGTAAAGCTCGAAGATTTTGATAAAGCCGAAATCGTTATGGTAATCGGGCAAAACCCGGGCACCAATCACCCCAGAATGCTATCTGCATTACAAAAATGCAAAGAAAATGGAGGCAAAGTCATAAGCATCAATCCATTAGAAGAAGCAGGATTAATCCGATTCAAAAACCCACAAGAAATAAAAGGAGTACTAGCCTCAGGAGCCGCACTAACAGATATACATCTGCAAGTAAAAATAAACCAGGACGTAGCCCTGCTAAAACTCCTTATCAAAAAACTAGCAAAACTAGATCAAGAAAAAGGAAATATCTTCGATCACCAATTTATAAACACCCATACACAAGGATATGAAAACCTTCTCGCAGATGTAGAGCAATATTCAGAAACAGAGCTATTAGCATCCTGTGGGGTAGACCAAAACCTAATAGACCAAACCGTAGAACTGTTAGCAAGCAACAATAAAATTATTATATGTTGGGCAATGGGGCTAACACAACACAAAAACGGAGTCGATAATATAAAAGAGTGTGTAAACCTGTTACTGCTTAAAGGCAGTTTAGGAAAACCAGGAGCAGGAACCTGTCCCGTTCGGGGGCATAGTAATGTACAAGGCGATAGAACCGTAGGGATTATGCACCACGTTTCACCCGCATTAAACACAGCAATACAAAAAACCTTTGGGTTTACACCACCAGACAAACAAGGACTGGATACCGTACACGCTATACAAGCAATGCATCAAGGCAAAGCAAAAGTATTTATAGCATTAGGAGGTAACTTTTTATCCGCAGCATCCGATACAGAATACACAGCACAAGCCCTTCAAAACTGTGACCTAACCGTATCCATAAGCACAAAATTAAACAGAACCCATCTCGTTACAGGCAAAACCGCTCTAATATTACCAACACTAGGCAGGTCAGAACTAGATACCAAAAACGGTAAGCCAAGATATTTTACCGTAGAAAACAGTATGGGCAAAGTACATCAATCCAAAGGACTGTTACAACCAGCCTCAGAAAACTTAAAAAGCGAACCCGAAATCATAGGCGGTATTGCAGATGCCTATTATAAAGGAGATCATATCGTAGATTGGAAAAACCTGAGCGAAGACTACGAGCAAATCAGAGAAAAGATCCAACAAGTTTTTAATGGATTCGAAGATCTCAATAACAGATCCAAAGGATCAGGATTCTATCTGCCCAATAATGTAAGAGAATTAGACTTTAGTAAACTACCAAATCAAAAAGCACAGTTCAGTATATGTCAGTTACCAGAACATGATATAAAAGAAAACGAATTTATATTAATGACCATTCGTTCACACGATCAATTTAATACCACCATTTATGGATTAGACGATCGGTATAGAGGTATATATAATGAGCGAAGAATCGTTTTGATGCATAAAGACGATATGAAAAAACAAAACCTGCAAAAACTAGATCCGGTTAATTTGATAAGCCATTATGATAATAAAGAAAGAAAAGCACCCAATTTTCTGGTTATACCATATAATATACCCCAAGGAAATTTAGCAACCTATTTTCCAGAAACCAATGTATTAGTTCCATACAATCACTTTGCCGACAAAAGCAATACCCCAATTAGTAAATCTATAGTAGTTACTGTAGAAAAAATATAATATACAGAAATCAGATTATTGGTCATTCTTGCGTGTCACATTAAGCTTGTCGAAATTAAAAACGGAAGCCATAATACAAAAGGGGTTACTAAAGAGTAATAATTTCAGTATTTCTATTTTCTCTTTATATATATTATAGTAGTATTTTCTTATGGCGTGTCCCTTTGGGTCGGGCTATCCGTTACAACTCCTCGCATTTCGTACCTCAAGCTGCGGGGTTTTCTCTTCTATCCCTCACGCAAGGATTTTGTTTTATCTTTATCCTTAATAAATAAGAACACCATTTTATTCCACAAGTAATTTTCATTCAGGTATACAGAGCCCTTATACCGGGAGTTTTTTCAGGTATTCTGGGGTAATTTCCTCAAAAAAGCGATGTACCAGACCAGTAACCCAGTAGAAGTTAAAATAAAAAGGGATGTAAACACAATAATATCAAGCAGTTGTTAATTTAAGGTAAAAAAAAGGTAAAATAATAGTTGTAATACTATAAAACAGTCGTATGTTTGCACCCGCAAAACGGGATATTGTTTTGAGTTCATTGATAAAGATTACAAGTTGTTTTTAAAGGAGGGAAAAATCTCAAAAAAACTTAAAAAAAGACTTGCCGGAACAAAAAAAGGTTGTAGGTTTGCAGCCGCAAAACGAAAGAAGGTTTTGAGTTCAT
>NZ_CDSBKO010000048.1:0-45015 GCF_977115655.1 Aquimarina sp. | reverse complement strand
TAAAACGTCTATAGCTGAAATGGGGTTCGATTTTGATAAACTATGGGTAGCATCTACAATAATTGATTTGGATTTATGAAATTAGCAAGACGTAAGATTAAATTTACTCTTAGATAGTTAATTTCTAGCAATCAGGCATTAAGTGGTTACTAGAGTTTTATTAATCAAAATAAGGGCTCAAAAAAGCCTAAGCAATTCGCTGAAGTGGTGCGAAGAGATAATTAATATCAACAGATAAATAATACTTTTTCAAAGATACTCTATTAAAACCCGTTCTGGGTATAATACCAAAATAATAGTTACCTATAAAAACACAAAACATAGATTTTTTTACTTATAAATCATTTTAATTTTATATTTTGGATTTTGTGGTTTTTATGGTAAGTTTTATAAAAATAAATTTGTGATATTAACAGAAAAGATTCTAAATAATATATAGAAGTGATTTAAACTTTTTTCAATTCGCTATAAAAATGCTCTTTTTCGCTAGAATCAAAAAAGTTTAAACCACTTCATAGTGATGCAAATAAAATGAAAAATATATATATCCTTTTTATTTTAACTTTATTCACGCTTCTTCTTAATGCCCAAAATAAAATTTACTATTCTCTTAAAGATGCCTTAAAAGAACCTAATCAAGTTTACACTTTAGTATTATCCAATAAAAATTTTGAAGAAATCCCTAAAGCTATTTTTAAATTTAAAAACTTAACTTCTTTAAATTTAAGTAGTAATAAAATAAAAGAACTCCCAAAAGATATAGATAGATTAGAAAAATTAGAAGTATTAAATCTTACTAGTAATGAATTATCCTACCTCCCTAATTCGATAGGGAATTTAACAAAATTAAACACTCTTATCCTTTATTATAATAACCTTACTAAAATCCCAAGTTCTATTAAAAACCTTACCAATATCACTTATTTAGATCTAAAAAACAATCAGTTAACCAGTTTAACAGATATGATTGGGCATCTTAAACATTTAAAGCACCTGGATATTAGTAAAAATAAATTAGCGAACCTTCCTAATTCTGTAGGCAAACTGGAAAAACTGGAAGAACTTTATCTGTATGAGAATAAAATAGAGAAACTCCCAAATTCAATCGGTGAGTTAAAGAATATAAATAAGCTTTCACTCTCTTCTAATAAGCTAAAAACGATTCCTAAAAGTATTGGAAAACTTTATAAATTAGAATATCTATCTCTTGCTGCTAACCATCTTAATTTTTTACCAGAATCTATAGGGGATTTAGTAAAATTAAAAACCCTTCTTTTAAACGGAAACCAACTTAATAACCTTCCCAAAACTATAGGAGGTTTAGAAAAAATTGAGTTATTGAGTTTATATAAGAATAAGCTTGATTCTTTACCTAGTACAATAGGAGAACTGAAAAATTTAAGAAAACTCTCTGTAGGAGTAAACAATTTAAAATATCTTCCTGAAACTATTAATAAACTATCTGCTCTATATTCCCTGAGTATTGAGGATAACAATCTTACCAAAATTAAGGAGCAAGTATATAATTTACAAAACTTAAGACAACTTGATGTTCAAAATAACCCAATGAGTGAATTAGAACTTAAGAACATTCAGTTAGCATTACCTTATTGTAAAATATCTAAATAGAATCTTCTAATAGTATATTTATGAAAATAATTGAATTGGATTCTATATTAGATATTTCTAAAGTTTCGTCACTCGTATAAAAATATGTCCTCATAAAAGAAGTAATAAAACATCCACACACATAACACCGATATCAAAAAACACGCTGTATTTAGGAAAAAATATGTTGTTTGCAGAAAAAAAATGGAAGTATTATTTTTTTTTAGTATTTCTGATATATTCTATCAAAATTTATAAAATGAAAAAAGCTCTTTCTATTCTTATATTTATTTTTTTAGTAACTGCCTGTAAAAACGAAGTAAAAAACAAAGCAGCCGTTACTTCTTATAAAATTCCTCTTTATGCCTGGGTACAATTGCCAGAAAATGCTACCGATGAAGAACTAAAAAAGGAATACCAAGATTTAAAAAATAAAGGAATAGATGGTTTAATGTATTCTGCTGGTCACGATCCTGTTGTCTATAAAAGGGTAGGCAAAATTGTAAAACAAATAGGAATGGAATTTCATGCTTGGATTCCTACCATGGTACAAAATAACAACCCAAAATTAAAACCAGAGTGGTATGCTGTAAACCGAAAAGGAGAATCTGCCTATGACAAGCCCGCCTATGTACCCCATTATCAGTTTCTGTGCCCTAACAAAGAAGAAGTATATCATTTTCTGGAAGATGTATATGGCAGTATTGCCGGCATAGAAGAAATAGACGGAATCCATTTAGATTATATCCGCTTTCCGGATGTAATATTAGCCAAAGGACTATGGGATAAATACGGATTAGTAATGGATAAAGAATATCCTCAGTTTGATTATTGTTATTGTGATAAATGTACTACCGACTTTAAATCGGCATCTGGTATTGATATTAAAGAAATGGAAGATCCATCGTACGTAGAAGAATGGAAACAATTTCGCTATGATTTAATAACCAATATAGTAAATAAGTTGGCAGATGTAGTACACCATAAAAATAAAGTAATTAATGCTGCTGTTTTTCCCGGACCAAACTCTATAGCAAAAAAATTAGTCCGGCAAGAGTGGAACAAATGGAATTTGGATGCGTTTTACCCTATGAATTATAATGATTTTTACTTAGAAGACACTAAATGGATTGGAGAACTTACTAAAGAAGAAGTATCCTCTGTATCTAATAAGAAACCTGTATACAGTGGATTGTTTATTTGCCCAAAACCAGATACTAAAGCTAAAGAAGCAGATCCGGAAAATCATGGATTGTTACCCGAAGAGTTAGAAAATGCAATTAAAGAATCTATGAAAAATGGTGCTACAGGCATTTGCTTATTTACACCTAACAGGATGACAGATGCTCATTGGAAAGTTTTACAAAACGTAATTCATACTGATTTTACTAAAAACTAAGTTGTATATATGAGAATAGCATCTATAGATATATTTAGAGCCTTAACTATGCTTTTGATGATTTGGGTAAACGATTTTTGGACACTTACAAATATTCCTAAATGGCTTACCCATGCAAAAGCTAATGAAGATTACATGGGGTTTTCAGATATTATATTCCCTTTATTCCTCTTTATTGTTGGGCTTAGCATTCCTTATGCTATCAAAAACAGGGTTTTAAAAAATGAAAAAACAGAACGTATAGCAAAACATATAATTATACGTGCTTTATCCTTGTTGCTTATAGGTTTCTTTATGGTTAATTATGAGTCTATTCATGAAGAAAGTATGCTTATCGGCAAATATACCTGGTGCTTGCTTATGGCTTTTGCTGTTGTATTAATTTGGATGCATTGGAAAAAAACTCCGATTTCTAAAAAATGGCATATCTATTTTCAAATTTTTGGTTTTGCAATACTCCTATTTTTGGCTGTTATATACAAAGGTGGTTCTTTAGGAGAAACCTGGATGAAACCGCATTGGTGGGGGATTTTGGGACTAATTGGTTGGGGATATGGTATAAATGCATTAATGTACCTTTACAGTAAAGGTAGTTTACCTATAATGATTATACTGTGGTTTACTTTTAATATTTTATGTGTTGTTAATTCAATATATGGTATTACTTCTGAAAATGAATTTATTCGTGCCTTTTCTCCTGTTTATACAGGTACCATTCCTGCTTTTACTACTGCGGGTATTATCGTTATACTATTGTTTCAAAAACTATCTAATAGTGCTATAAAATGGCGATATATTACCCTAATAGCTCTAGGTATAGTACAAATCATTTATGGATTAGCTACCAGACCGTATTGGGGTATTTCAAAAATACAGGGAACCCCTTCATGGCTTGCTATATGCACAGGTATAGGTATTTTTTTGTTTGTTGTACTATACTATATTGCAGATGTAAAAAAGCAAGTACACTGGGCAAAAATAATTGCTCCGGCAGGTACTGCAACACTAACTTGTTATATGGTTCCTTATTTTATATATCCTATACGTAATATGATTGATATTAGACTACCTGATTATTTAAACACTTCTATAATAGGGTTGCTCGTATCTTTTGTATTTGCATTACTGGTAGTTATTTTTACTGGTTGGTTACAGCAAAAAAGATTTTCCTTAAAATTGTAGATAGTGTAGTTGTTACTCCAATATCAAATAACCAAAATGCTCCGGGGCATGAAATTGAGGTTTTGCTGTATTTGGGCTGCTCCAACAAGCAAAAGTTGCATTTTCTGCATTAGCACTCCATTCTTTATTTGTATGGTCTATATTAGAAATAATCCTAAACATATTTAACCTAAAAACAGTTTCTGCTTTTTTGTTTGGGTATTGTAACAAAGTAATTGGTAATTTTAAATATCCTTTCCAAATTTTATTTTTAGTATCTTTTTCTACAGTATGTTCTACCCCCGATGCAGGTATATCTATAAGTTCTAGTGCATACGAGTTATCGCTCTTATATTTATTGGTTACCTTACCCAAAAACAAAGCATTATTAGGATTTAACTGAATTTCTAAATAGTTCTCTTTTGCCCTTTCTCCATTACTTATAAAAAGCTCAAATACTTCCTGATGAAAAAGGTATGTATTATCTTGTGTATAATAATTTTGGTCTATCCTTGGGTTATTTCTGCATTCCAATTTTATTTCTAAAAAATCTTTGTCATATTTCATCTCTACCAGAGTTTCTTCTTCTATCGGCTTTCCTCCTACCGAGTGATAAAAATGTAAGCTTGGTAATGCTGTGAAATTCTCTTTATTAATTTTAAAAACAGGAACCTCCATACTTTGGTACTTGGATTCTATTTGTTTTTTATCGCTACTATCTTTTATACAAGATAAAGATATAAGGACTGCAAACACAAGCAATGTTACTATCTTTTTCATGGTATATTCTTTTTTTGCAGAAAATATGTATAACAATATACGATGTATCATTTTGGATACAAAAATATTAAAAACAAAAACCTCACAGGTCTTATATGAACCTGTGAGGTTTTTGTTTTTAATATTTAATAGCCTATTGTTTCATAGCTTTATCTAAGCCTTTACTTGCTACCCACTCTCCTACTAATTCTTCTAAAACAGTAAGTGGTACCGCCCCATTAGTTAATACTACATCATGAAACTCTCTAATATCAAATTTATCTCCAAGTTTTTTCTTTGCATTTTCCCGTAGTTCCAAAATTTTGTTCATCCCTATCTTATATGCAGTTGCCTGACCTGGCATTACAATATGACGTTCTACCATTTTTATAGCGTCACTTTCTGCATTTGGGGTATTATCTTTATAATATTTTATACCTTCTTCTCTTGTCCATTTTTTATAATGGATGCCTGTATCTACTACTAATCGGCAAGCTCTCCATAACTCCATAGCTAGTCTTCCAAAGTCAGAATATGGGTCGCTATACATTCCTATTTCTTTTGGCAATAGTTCTGTGTACAATCCCCATCCTTCTGAGTATGCTGTATATCCTCCAAATTTTCTAAATTTAGGAACATCTTCCAATTCCTGAGCAATGGATATTTGCATGTGGTGTCCTGGTATACCTTCGTGATATGCCAATGCTTCCATCTGGTATTTTGGCATTGCTTTCATATCGTATAAGTTTGCATAATACGTTCCTGGTCTGGAACCATCTGGGGTTCCATTTTGATAAAATGCTTTTCCTGCGCTTTTTTCCCTAAAAGGCTCTACTGCCTTTACAATGATATCTGCTTTGGGTTTTGTAATAAAAAGTGTATTTAATTTGGATTTCATGGTATTAATCAATCCTACTGCTTGTTTAAGATACGCTTGCTTTCCTTCTTCGTCATTTGTAAAATAAAACTTTTCATCTTCTTTCATATAAGCAAAAAAGTCTTGTAACGTACCTTCGTATTTAACTTGTTTCATGATATCACGCATCTCATTATGAATACGTTCTACCTCTTTTAACCCAAGTTCATGTATCTGCTCGGCAGTCATATCTGTGGTAGTGGTTCGCCGTAGTGCTATATTATAAAATGTGTCTCCCTTAGGGAATTTCCATGCACCATCCTCTGTAGTCGCTCTTTTTTGTTGGTCTTCTAACAGAGTAATAAGATTTTCATAGGCTGGCATCACATTTTTCATCAAAGCCTTCTCTGATTTGGAGATCAAATCTTTTCGTTCCTCCTCTGTTAGTTCTATTTTTTCTATTTTACTTTTAAAATCTGCAAATAACGTGCTCTCTTTATTCGATTTATCAAACGGATGTCCTATTATAATATTACGACTATCACTTAAAACCTTTGCAAAAACAAATTTAGGGGGGATAATACCATTCTTTTCTCTCATCTTTATATTCTCTATAGCTTGGGCAAACAAGGCGTTCATTCCGTTTAGCCTAGATATGTACGCCTCTGCATCGCTTTTGTTTTCAATTCTATGCATGTTGATCATAAAAGCAGGAATTTCTGCCTGCATCCCATGCATTTGATTCACGGGATAGTTATAGTATCTATAGTCATAATATTTTATTTCATCTTCCAGTTTCTGTTTCATTAGTTTATAGCTAAGGGATGCTGCTTCATTTAATTTAGAAACATCTACAGAATCTTTTAAGTATGTTAGTCGCTCTTTTGTTCGCTCTAAATCTTCAACTTCTCTTTTAGGTGAAATATCATCCCATTTGCCATAATCTTTGGTTTTTATTCCTAGATACGTTTGCGTTTTAGGAGATCTGGCTACTTCTTCTTCAAATTGAGATTCAAACCAATCATTTAATTTTTTAGAATGTTCTTCTACCCCTTCTGTAACAGAAGCAGGATTATTATTAGGCTCTTTTGCTTCTTTTTTGCAACTAATTAGCATAAGAAGTAATAATATGGGCAATATGTTTGTTTTTAATTTATTCATAATATTGATTTTGTGTTATTTAGTTGTTTAAAACAGAAAACTCTATCGCAGAATCATGATATACTTTATGTGTTTGTTTTGTAAAATCAGACGCATCTGCCTTAAAAATGTTAGGCACATATTTTTGTGGGTTTAAATCTATAAGAGGGAACCATGTACTTTGCACCTGAATCTGGATTTTATGCCCTTTTTGAAAAGTATGATGTATATCCTGCAATTTTATATTTACCTCTGTTTTTTGGTTGGCAATAAAAGGCTCTGGTTTACTAAAATCATTTCTAAAACGACCTCTCATTACTTCGCTACGTACCATCATGTGGTAATTTGCCATTTTTAAATACGCTTGTGTTTCTTCTGTATCCTTGGCATCATTTGGATATACATCTATTAATTTTACCACCCAATCTGCATCTGTACCTGTGGTTGCAACTTTTAACTTTGCCAAAACCTCTCCGGACAGGGTCATATCTTCTTTAAGTATTGGTGTTTCAAAAACTAATACATCCGGGCGACGTGCTGCAAATCTTTGGTCATCTGTCATATATTTTCGAGGGGTAAATACCATTTTAATATCTTCAGAATATGGTACCGGTTTTTTGGGATCGCTTATAAATTCTGAAAAACCTTCGTCGCTTTTGTCTGATAATGCTTCGTTTTGAGAAAGATATACTGTTTTTTTCTGTATATTTTTTGGTGGCCAGGTTTCATAGGAATTCCATTCTTTTTTTCCTGTATCGAAAATTTGAATTTCTGGCAATCCTGTTTTTCCGTTTGCTTCTCCTTTCAAAAAATGATTAAAAAATGGGGTTTCTATGTTTTTTTGATAGTTTAAAGAAATATCGTCTCCAAAGTATACATTGCCTATTGCCTGCCGTTTTTTGGTTCTTGCCCAATCCCCATGACTCCAGGGACCAAATACCATAATATTATAGTTTTTACTTTTGTTTTCGATATTCTCATAGGTTTCAAAAGGGCCATACAAGTCTTCAGCATCAAATAAGCCTCCTACTACCATAACAGCAGGTTTAATATCTTTTAAGTGTTGAATAATCCCTCTTTTTTTCCAGAAATCATCATAGTTTGGGTGTTCTTTTAATTGTGTCCAAAATACATTATCTTCTTTATAATAGGTATCCAGATTGGCTAAAGGGCCTGCATCCAAAAAAAACTGGTATTGATCCTCACTTGGCAATTCTGCAAATTTATACCAAGGCTCTGAAACCGGTTTTGTTTTTTCATGACCAAATAAAGAGGTTATTCTCCAATAACTTAATAGATATGCACCATTGTGATGAAAATCATCAAAAAAGAAATCTCCTATACATGCTTGTGGGGATACTGCTTTTAAAGCAGGGTGTGCATCTAACAAGGAATAAGTTGCATAAAATCCAGGATAAGAAATACCCCATATCCCTACTTTACCATTGTTGTTTGCTACATTTTTTACCAGCCAATCTATAGTATCATAGGTATCGCTAGCCTCGTCAAACTGTTTACCTGTTTTGTTTGGAATATAGGCTCGCATATTATCATATACTCCTTCGCTCATCCAACGCCCGCGAACATCTTGATAAACAATAACGTTTCCTTCTTTCATAAGAAACTCATTTGGTCCTATCTTAGAAGGGAATTGATCTTTACCATAGGGGCTTGAGCTGTACGGGGTTCGCTGCATTAAAATAGGATATTTTTTTGAAGTATCCTTAGGGGAATAAATGGTGGTATGTAATTTAACACCATCTCTCATAACAATATCTACTTCTTGCTTTGTGTACTGCTCTTTTACATTAAAAGTGGTGGTTTCTTGAGAAAATAAAGTGATAGTATAAAGAAGTACTATACTTTTTAAAATAATTAATCTGACCGATCGCATTGGTATAAATTTAGTTTATCGATGAAGATAAAAAAATGGCACCGCGACCAGTATCCCTTTAAGGAGATTTTAACAACTGTATTGATTATAAGTTATCCAAAAGGAAAAAAAATTATTTTTTAATTTTTTTTAGACCTGCCTTTAACCACTTTAAATATTCGTTAGCATCTGGTGTATATGCTGCTGTGTGATTTAGTAAATTAATATTTGTATCTAAAAGTACATAATAGGGTTGGGAATTATTTTTAAAATTAAGTGTTTGAAAAGTTGCCCATTTATCTCCTATAGTTGTAATATCTTTTACTCTACCTTCTGGTTTTAAGTATTTAAACTGTTCTTTTTCAGACAATTCTTTTCTATCATCTACATACAAAGAGATTAAGATATATTCGTTTTTAAGTATATCCATAATTTCCGGATGACTCCACACTTGTTCTTCCATTTTACGGCAATTTACGCATGCCCATCCTGTAAAGTCTAACATAATGGGTTTGTTCTGTACTTTGGCTGCTTTTAATCCCTCTTCAAAATCGGTATATGCATTAAGTCCTAATGGTCCATGGGCTTCTTTTTCATAAATACTATAAAATAAAGGAGGAGGAAAACCGCTTAACAGCTTTAAATTGGCATACACAGTATTGGTTAGCCCGGGAATTAAATACACAACAAATGCTAAAGTTAACACTCCTAATGCTTTTCTGGCAGCACTTAATTTTTGTACAGGGCTATCATGTGGAAAACGTATTTTACCAAAAAGATATAATACCATACCTGTGCCTATTATAATCCAAATTCCTATAAATATTTCTCGTTTTAAAATTCCCCAATGTTCTACAAGATCTGCATTGGATAAAAACTTAAATGCTAATGCCAGCTCTATAAAACCTAATACTACTTTTACAGTATTTAACCATCCTCCACTTTTTGGCAAAGAATTTAACCAATTAGGAAACAAGGCAAATAGCCCAAATGGCAAAGCCAAAGCCAGACCAAAACCACCCATACCAAAACTTAGTTGCATTGCTCCTCCATCACTACTTAAGGATCCACCTAGTAAAGATCCAAGAATTGGTCCTGTACACGAAAAAGAAACCAACGCTAATGTTAGTGCCATAAAAAAGATACCTATAACGCCTCCTATACTATTTGCTTTACTATCTAGTCGATTACTCCAGGATGCTGGTAGTGTTATTTCAAAATATCCAAAAAAGGATATTGCAAATACTATAAATATGATAAAGAATACGATATTAAGAGTAACATTTGTAGATATATTATTTAATATTTCTGGATCTAAGGAGTCTAATAGATGAAATGGTAAGCTTAACAGGATATAAATTATAAATATAAAAAATGCATATAAAATGGCATTGAACACTCCTTTTTTACGATCCTTATTTCCTTTGGTAAAAAAAGAAACTGTAAGCGGTATCATAGGAAAAACACATGGGGTTAGTAATGCTATCAATCCTCCTAAAAAGCCTAAAATAAATATCGTAAAATAGCTTTTTTCTTCGGCATCTTCAGATGGAAAAATATCCCACCCTTTTACATCTATATGTAATGCTTTTGATTTTTCTTGATCCTTTACTGTAATGCTGTCAAGATTCCCTTTATTTTCGATAGTCTTCCCATCCAGATTTACATTAAATCGTACTGTTTCCGGGGCAAGACATCTTTCATCATCACATACCGAAAAAAACACCTCTGCATTTACTTGCTTCACATTTTTGTCTACAAGTTTTATTTTTTGAGAAAATACAGCTTTATTTTCAAAATACTTAACCTCCATCTCGAAGATATTATCGTATTTTTCAATTCCATTTGGTTCATTAGTTTCTCCTACAAGGGTATATGTTTGCGGAGTGTTATCAAAAGTAAACCCGGTAGGTGTTGGTGCTATTTCATCGCCTTCTGCTTCCTTTTGCGAATACAAGTGCCAGCCTTTATCTAATGTAGCTTTAAAATATAATACATAAGTATCTTCTGTTTCTTTTTCAACACTTGCTTCCCATTTAATAGGGTCTAATGTTTGCGAAAAAAGTGTAGTAGAAAATAGTAAAGTAGTTAATAATAATATTAGGTATCGCATTAGATTAAGGTTATTTTAAGTATTTGTTTTGTTTGAGGGCTTATTTTAAATCTATTATCTGCTCTGTAATTTATAATCCATACAATTTCTTTGTCTGAGCATAAAAGCCATACTCTTTCTTTAGCCAGAATAGATAACTTTTCATCTTTAAAGTATTTACTAAGTTTTTTCTTTCCTTTCATTCCTAAAGGATAAAAATAGTCGCCTTCTTGCCATTTTCTTACAATTAAAGGGTACTTTAACTTTTCTTTATCAACAAAAACAATATTCAGGTTTACATCTGATATCTCTTCTGCTTTTTTAAACTTAAGCGTCCCAGAGGGTATCATTAGCATACTTTCTTCTTCGGGGATACTATATTCTCTATCTGATACCTCTTCTGGCAGAGTGCTTAACAATAAGTATTCTCTGTCTTTTACTAATCTATGAGTTTCTGAGAATACTTGTTTGCCAGATTGTGCTGTTAGCATTTGTTCTATATCTGTCCAGGCTTTAAATCCATAATCTTTTAATAAAAAATACAAACTGGTTTTTGGGTTTTTTATTTTTTGTAATTTATCTATGGATATTTTAATTAATTCATTATCAGATTTTTCAAATAATTCTTTTTTAAGATAAAGTACTTGTCCTTTGATAAACTCATTACTTTGCTTAAGATATTCTACAGTTGTATTAAAATTGGATAAAAACTGCGGGGTTACCGACTTCAAATCGGGAATTACCTTATGTCTAAGGTTATTACGAAGATATTTTACACTACTATTGCTACTATCCTCCCTCCAATCCAACTCATTGTCCTTTGCGAATTTTAGAATTTCAGTTCTGGAAAAAGGAAGAAGAGGACGAATAAAAATTTCATTAATTTCTGGTATACCTGTTAAACCTTCCAACCCTGTACCTCTGGATAAATTAATCAAAAAAGTCTCTAAATTGTCATCTGCATGATGTGCCGTTAAAATATAATCAAAACTATGTTCTGTTGCCAATTTTTTAAACCAATCATATCGCAAATCTCTGGCTGCCATCTGTATAGACAACTTATGTTCTTTCGCATATTTTTTGGTATCAAAATCTATTCTAAAAACAGGGAATTGAAATTTTTCTGCTAGCTTTAATATAAATTCCTCATCTTCATCACTTTCTTTTCCTCGTAATTTAAAATTACAATGTGCTACACTAAAATCAATTTCTAACTTATGTAAAAGCATTACCAATACAATACTATCTAATCCACCACTACAGGCAATTAACAGCTTGCTTCTGGTAAGAAACGGAAAATTGGTTATAATATGGTCTTTAAATTTTTGTAATAACAAAATGAATATTATATTTTTTGGTTTTTCAAATATACGATTTTGAATGGCTATCACAATTACAAATAAGACAACAACTAAGTATTGATTGTCAAGTTTTTAACATTAATTCTGATTTGTTTTCCTTATTTTTAGAAAACAACTCTTAAATCAGGGATCTATGAGCGCTACAAATGAATTACAAAAACATGAAGATACTAATGACAAAAGAGAATTTAGTAAAAAACTACTGTCTATCATACCTCATTTACATCCTTACGTAAAACACAGGCTTTATATTGCAGAAAGTGTAGGAGTTCTGCCTCAAAACATGTACTGTTCTAATGGTATCATTGATGATGCAATAGTAAAATTACACCAAGATGATTTGGATATAGAAATGGATACTTTATCTCTGGAACTTAAACTTTTTAAAATAACCGATGAGCTTATAGATGAACTACACCAACGGGAAGGATGGCATCAAAAAAATATTAGTACTAGTTATTTTTTAAAAAAAGAACTAGAAAACCTTGAAGAAAATTATACGGTAGAAGGCGATAATGAACTTATAATGAAAGAAGAATTAGATGATATCTGCTATCACCAAAATCCCGAAGGCAAACAAAATTTTATTTATGATGATGAGGATTCTGCTATTCTTAGGGTTATAGACTCTGAACCTTCCTCAGTTTATAGAAAACAGAAATTATTAGGTAAATTTTATAGCTGGTTACCTATGGAGACTTCTAAAATTATTGACCTTTTTGTTTTTGGTAAATTAAATTTTGAAGAGATAGCAATCATAAAAGATATGACTGCCAAAGAGGTTAAAGAAATTATTATAGATGTTAGAAAAAGCTTTAGAAGAAATCTTATTTAGTAATTGAACAGGCAAGTTTTTGAGTAAGTGAGTATAGAGTGATTAGAAAATAAATCATATACTAAAAGTTGGAGGTCGAGCTAGTCAGAAGTCAGAGGTCGGAGGTAAAATGATAAATTATAAATGTAAATAAGGTTGGAAGTCAGGAGTCAGAGGTTTTTAAGGGATTGTTCTTAAAAAACTCACTGACTCAAAAACTAAATCCAAAGTATAAACGGTATTATTTTATTAATTACTCTTCTTCTTCTAATATTACTTTTTCCAATTGTATTTCTTCTTTGGGAGAAGTTGTGTCTTTTATTGCTTTAAATTTTTCTAATTGCTCTTCTTCTCCTGTAAAATAAGGAAAAACATCCATTATTGGAGATTCAGAAATAGCAGGGATTGTATAATCCCCCATAGTATTTTTCATAGCAACATTAGTATTGTCAAAAGCTTCTTTTACATCATTTGCCTGCACTAATAAATACAAATTAGATTTCCTTTCCTTCCCACTCTCTTCATCATAAGCTATTAGAGAAACTTTAGATTTAAACCAACGATCTGAATTTTCAAAAGGGTGTATCTCTGCAAAATTAGCCACCTTTATATTTGTGATTTTGAATTCTTCACTAATATATGCAGACATTTCCTCATTAATTCTAGACTCTGCTTCTGTATAGGATAAAGCATCTACCAAATAAGGTTCTGTAGCAACTTTTTGCACTCCAGAATCATTTATTTTTCTATACTTTACTTTACATTCATACCAAGTAGTGTTCATATTTTCTTTTTTTAAGCTGACAAATATAAATTTTTAAAAAAAGTATGGATGAGAAAAAACAGAATAGATATTCACAATCTAAAAAACACAAACTAATTAACCTTTTTTTGTGCTATTCAGAAATAATTAAAATAATTATTTCTAAACCAACACTATAGCTCTTTCTTTACAATATTACAGCCAAAGATTGATTAAACAAAAACTTAATCCAATATCCTACCTTCCAAATACTTATAAGGATATATATTTTCCCATTAACTCTATAAAACCATTAGTTTTTTAAACATAAAAAACACTTTATCTTGAACCTATAAAGCTTTTAAAAAGTAAAAAAAAAGTAAAAATATATAAATTAACATAAAAATCACTGAAATTAAGTACAAAATCAAATAATAAAACTTTAAACCATAAATTTATCCTAACTAAACTTTATTGCACAGATCCTTAAAAGATCTTTAATTAAAAACACAAACTTAACTATGAAAAAACTCAAGAAACGCATGCTTTGGATAAGCATGGTAATGACTAGTTTATTTTTTTCTGTCATAAATGCTCAAACTTGTGAATGGGGAAACAGTTTTCTTACTCCTACCGTAAAATTTACGGATCATGATGGACAAACTACAGGATCCAGAATATTTAAACAAGTGATCCCTAATCCACAAAGCTATATGCAACAACGTTGTCTGGATGTAGCTAAAATATTATATCGTAACTCTGCTGATGCGCCTAAGTTTAGATTATTAAACTTCAACCTTAAAGACGAAGATTTTACCGCTCATAAATTTGGAGAAGGAGATCAAATGACTATTGAGGTTAGTACTCGATATTTAACTAAAAAATATGAAGAATCCGGCAATAATTCTCAAGCCATAAAAGACGAGATTGATGGTATATTATACCACGAAGTAACCCATGGGTATAACTACTCCCCTACCACAGGAGGTACTTATGATGGATCCTCTCCCTTTTGGGCATATACTGAGGGTATTGCAGATGGAGTACGAATATATGCAGGGTTTCACAAAACCAAAACACCAGATGTTAACAATTCCAGAAAATGGTTGGGAGGATATATCACAACAGGATTCTTTTTACAGTATGTTACTCAAAAACACGATAAAAACTTTATTTACAAGTTTAACAAAGCCGCCAAAGACCTTGGTAGTTCATGGTCATTCGACAGTGCTTTTAAATCTATTCTTGGTAAAGGTGTAGAAACGGTATGGAATGAATACAAAAACTATATCAATAATGGTAACTCTTTGGATTACGATGGAAATTATCCTTGGACATTAGATTGTGGTCAAGATACTGCCAACGATGATATCACTGATGATGGCGGAACTATCACCAGTCAATATAACGATTCTCCTTCTAACGAGGATATATCAAAAATAATTGACAACAATGCTAATTCCAAATTTTTAACCTTCAACGCATCTGCATGGGTACAATATAAGGCTACCAAATCTTATGTTTTATCCTCTTACACTATTACTTCCGGAAACGATGCTCCTGAAAGAGATCCTAAAAACTGGACGCTAGAAGGATCCACCAATGGTAGTTCCTGGCAAAATATCGATCAAAAATCCAATCAGGATTTTCCTAACAGAAACCAAAAAAGAACTTTTCAAATAAGCACTACTTCTGCGTACCAATACTTTCGCTTATCAATGACAAATAATAGCGGAAGTATCCTACAAGTTTCTGAAATCGAACTGTTTGGAAAAGAAAAACAAGCACAACTCCCTGTAGCTAATTTTAGTGCAAATAAAACTAGTATCAAAGAAGGGGAAAGCATTTCTTTTTCTAATTCTTCTACTGATGCCACTTCATACAACTGGACATTTAATGGAGGAACTCCATCTAGTAGCACACAAACAAATCCAGTAATTAGATATGATACAGCAGGAACCTATTCGGTAACCCTAAAAGCTACAAACAACGATGGATCAGATACAGAAACAAAATCTTCATTTATTACTGTTACCAAAAATGATGGTGGTGGATCAGGAGAAATTGTAGACATAACTAACGATAAAGGAACTGCTTCTAGCCAATATAACGATTCCCCTTCTTTTGAGGATATTTCTAAACTTATTGATGATAATCCTAATACTAAGTTTTTAACGTTTAATGCATCTGCTTGGGTACAATACAAAGCTACCAAGTCTTATATTATATCTTCATATACCATAACTTCAGGAAATGACGCTCCAGAAAGAGACCCTAAAAATTGGACTTTACAAGGATCTTCAAACGGAAGTAACTGGCAAAATATCGATCAAAGATCTAATCAGGATTTCCCTAATAGAAATCAAAAAAGAACTTTTGAAGTAAATACCAGTGCCGCTTATCAATACTATAGGTTATCTATGAGCAACAATAGCGGGAGCATCCTACAAGTATCAGAACTTGAATTATTTGGAAAAGAAAGTTCTGATGGAAGTTCTTGCGATTGGGGAAATGATTTTCTTACTCCTACTGTAAAATTTACGGATCATGATGGACAAACTACAGGATCCAGAATATTTAAACAAGTGATCCCTAATCCACAAAGCTATATGCAACAACGTTGTCTGGATGTAGCTAAAATATTATATCGTAACTCTGCTGATGCGCCTAAGTTTAGATTATTAAACTTCAACCTTAAAGACGAAGATTTTACCGCTCATAAATTTGGAGAAGGAGATCAAATGACTATTGAGGTTAGTACTCGATATTTAACTAAAAAATATGAAGAATCCGGCAATAATTCTCAAGCCATAAAAGACGAGATTGATGGTATATTATACCACGAAGTAACCCATGGGTATAACTACTCCCCTACCACAGGAGGTACTTATGATGGATCCTCTCCCTTTTGGGCATATACTGAGGGTATTGCAGATGGAGTACGAATATATGCAGGGTTTCACAAAACCAAAACACCAGATGTTAACAATTCCAGAAAATGGTTGGGAGGATATATCACAACAGGATTCTTTTTACAGTATGTTACTCAAAAACACGATAAAAACTTTATTTACAAGTTTAACAAAGCCGCCAAAGACCTTGGTAGTTCATGGTCATTCGACAGTGCTTTTAAATCTATTCTTGGTAAAGGTGTAGAAACGGTATGGAATGAATATAAAAACTATATCAATAATGGTAACTCTTTGGATTACGATGGAAATTACCCTTGGACATTAGATTGTGGCGCTTCTAATAGTACATTAACAGATAAAGATATATCTTCAGATACTGATTTTGGTGTTAAAACATATCCAAATCCAGTAGAGAACAATCTTTTTCTGGTTAAATCTGATAATATAAAAAATACAACTCTTTTATATCAAATATATAACTCCCAAGGTGTCTTAATACAACAAGAAAAAACCTTTGGTAATGAACTTAATTTAGCCAACCTTAAAAGTAATATGTACTTCTTAGTAGTTAGACAAAATGGAAAAATAATATCCAGAAGTCGATTCATTAAAAAGTAGTTTATATTACAACACTAATTATCATTTTTTTTTAAGAGGGTGAAACTTTTCACCCTCTTTTTTATGAAAAATCTTAGCTCACAAAAATATTTTACAAATAATATTCTGAGGTATGCTTAATAACCTTTAAAGAGAAAGTTGTGTTCAAAACCCCTATATTATCGATTTTAGACAATTTAGATCGCATAAACTCATGATAATCTTCCAGACTAGGCATATTAATTTTTAACAAAAAATCTACCTGTCCTGCCATATGATAGCACTCCTGTACTTCTTTTAAATTTTTTATCTGGTTTTCAAACTTATCAATAAATGATTCTCCATGAGATTGAAGAGATACCTGACAAAATGCGGTTATTGGCAAATCTATCAGGTTTTTATTAACTATTGCAACATACTTTTCTATATACCCCCTACTCTCCAAACGCTTTATGCGCTCGTATATAGGAGATACCGTTAAGTTTAAAAGATTAGCTATTTCTTTCGCTGTTTTTTTAGAATCTCGTTGTAAAATACGTAAAATAGTTTTATCTGTATTATCTAATGTTTCCATATTATTAAATGTAAATCATACCACTTATTAGAATAAAAAACTTTTTAAATGCCAAAAAAAAGTTTTTTTTAATTATTAATAGCAAAAATCACTAATTATTTTTGTTTTAAAATGAACAATACACAAAACAGTAAGGGTCATATTAAACAATTATTTTGTATAAAATTAACATTTTAAATGCTGAAAAAATATAATTTACAGAAATTAACATAATTATCTCTAAATCTAAGTTAATTTTAATGATAAAAAATCCTTTATTAAGGAATAATCCAAAGAAATAAAACGAATAATCACTTTATAAAATCATTATTACCATAAAATTCACTGATATTATCCTAATATTTAAAAAAATAAACTTCATATCATACATTTGATAACATATTAATCTCATAGAGATAACAAATTGTTAACTTTTTTAGCAACACAGTTATTTTATTAGATCTAATTGAAAATAAATCAGCAGTCAAATTATTAATTAAACAGATTCAATATGAAGAATAAATTAGGATACCTATTTTTTGTGCTTACCTTCATGTCCTTTACCAGTAAAGTAATATCTCAGGAAATTACAGTCACAGGAAAAGTTACAGACAATGATGGGTTATTATTACCCGGAGTGAATGTGATAATAAAAAACACTACAAAAGGAACACAAACAGATTTTGACGGTAACTATACCTTAAATGCTTCATCAGGAAATACACTAACTTTTAGTTATTTAGGAATGGAAACTCAAAGTATAGTGGTTTTAGATTCTGGCACTTATGATGTGGTTATGCAGGAAAGTTCCAACCAACTAGACGAAATTGTAGTAACCGGATATTCAAAACAATCGGTAAGAAATATAACTGGATCTGTTACTGTTGTAAAAGCAGAAGATCTTGCCGCAACGTCTCCTGTAAACATCGAACAATCTTTACAAGGTCTTGCAGCAGGAGTAACAGTAGGGTCTGAGGGAGGGCCTGGTGGAGAAGCTATGGTACGAATTAGAGGTTTTGGAACTATTAACAACAACGACCCGCTATATGTAATCGATGGTACACCAACCACTACAGGAATCAACCAACTAAACCCGGCCGATATAGAATCTATGCAAATCCTAAAAGATGCCTCATCATCTGCTATTTATGGGTTTAGAGCATCTAATGGGGTAATCGTTATTACCACAAAAGGAGGAAAGTATAACAGTAAAACCAAGTTTACTTTTGATTCGTATGCCGGGGTAGATAACGTGCCAGAATCTTCCTTTCCGGATTTATTATCGCCTCAAGAAACAGCCGATGTAGTATGGACTCGTTTTTTAAACGATGGCACCGCTCCTTCTCACCCTCAATACGGTAATGGAGAAAGACCTGTTTTACCTAATTTTTTAACTCCTACAGGTGCAGATACAGTAGATTTATCTACTTATGATGCTGAAAACAATAAAATTACAAGAGCTAATAAAGAAGGGACAAACTGGTTTGATGAATATTTTAACCCTGCTTTTGTGCAAAATTATAATCTGGGAATATCTGGTGGATCTGAAAACGCAAAGTTTCATGTAGGAATTGGAGCCTTGTCCCAAGACGGGGTTGCATTACACACCTCTTTTGACCGATATGTGTTACGAGTAAATTCAGAATTTAGAGTGACTAATAATTTTAGAATAGGAGAATCCTTTAACATCTCTTACTCAGACAGAATAGGATCTACCGGAAGTCAATTTACAGGAGGTGATATTTCTTTCTTATATAGGGCACAACCTATTATTCCTGTATATGATATTGCAGGTAATTATGCCGGACCTCAAAGTAACGGTTTAGGAAACGGTATTAACCCGATAGCAAGTGCAACCAGAAACAAAGATAATTTAACCCGAAGATTCAGAACCATTGGTGGTGTATACGCTGAATTGGATTTTTTACGTGATTTTACCTTCAAAACTAATTTAGGAGTAGATTATGATACAAGTAACAGCTCTTTCTTTTCATTCATCAATCCAGAAGTTGCAGAACCTAACAAAGTTAATCGATTAACCGAAAGTAATAATTATACTATTGCAACTACTTGGTTTAATACCCTTAGTTATTCAAAAATATTAGGAAAAAATACGTTCGATGTTGTATTAGGAACAGAAGTATACAAAAATCAAAGTAAATTTTTAAGTGCTTCAAGAACCAAGTTTCTAATCAACAATATCAATTACAGATATTTAGACAGAGGAGAAGGGTCTCGTGACAATAATGGAATAGGAAATAAAAGTGGATACTTTTCAGTATTTGGAAAAGTAGATTACAATTACGATGACAAATATCTAATTTCTGCTTCCTTACGAAGAGATTCTTCTTCAAAGTTTGCTAAAGAAAATAGAGCAGATTTTTTTCCTGGTTACAGTGCTGCATGGCGAATCTCTAATGAACCATTTATGGAAAATATTACTTTTATCAATGATCTTAAAATAAAAGCAGGATATGGAGAGTTAGGTAACGAAAGTATTCCTCAAGGAAGGATTTACAGTCAATATATCAATAATGACGATAGCAATTATGACCTATCAGGAACCAACTCTAGCGTTCTCCCGGGATACAGCTTGTTTATTATAGGTAATAAAGATTTACAATGGGAGTATACCAGTACAAAAAACTTTGGTATTGATGGTGCTTTATTTAATAACACGTTTCAGTTCAATCTAGAATTATATAATTCTGTTACTAAAAAATTATTGATTCAGGAACAAGCAAATGCAACATTAATAGGAAATGCTGAAGCAAAATATATAAATAGTGGTGTTGTAGAAAACAATGGCTTCGATTTATCTTTAGGGTATAGTAAAAAATTCAGCGAAGATTTAAGATTTAGCACTTCTGTAAATATCTCTGCTTATAAAAATAAAATGAAAGAATTAGGAGAAAATCCAGATTACTTTCTGGAAGGCAACTTGGCAAGAGAAACCAGACCTGCAAGAACACAATCCGGACAGCCTATTTCTTCTTTTCATGGATTTATTATAGATGGAATTATTCAAAATGAAGCAGAGCTTGCTACAGCTCCTAAGTACTCAGGGGCTGGTGTTGGAACATTCAAATACAGAGATCTTAATAATGATGGTGTAATTAATGATGACGACAGAGATTTTATAGGGGATCCTCATCCGGATTTTACGTACGGGATTACGACAGGTATAGATTACAAAAATTTTGATTTCTCTGTATTCTTCCAAGGAAGCCAAGGAAATGACATATACAATTTCACTAAATTTTTCACAGATTTTAATAGCTTCCCAGGAGCAAAAAGCAGAGATTACTTAAATTCATGGAGTCCTACTAATACAAGTAGCTCTTTGCCAAGGCTAACTAATAATCCTGCAGAACATTATTCTAGCGCCAGCACTTACTATATAGAAGACGGATCTTATCTTAGAATAAAAAATATACAATTGGGCTATAGCTTTCCAGAACAAATAACCTCTAGATTAAGAGTAGAAAAGCTACGATTTTATATCCAGGCAAAAAACTTATATACCTGGACAAAGTATTCTGGTTTAGATCCTGAAATCAACCTGCAATACGGAAGTGGTTATGGTAATCTGGATATAGGTATAGACAGAGGAGCATATCCGGTTACAAGATCCTTTTTATTAGGTGTTAATCTTAGTCTATAAGTAATACGTTAGAAAAAACAGTATGTGCTTTATAATAAACATACTATAACTGTAACATAAAATATTCAAAATATAAACAGATGAAAAAAATAATCATTTTTATATCCGCAGTTTTTTGCACTCTTTCTTGTGACAAAGAACTTGATATTGAACCACAAGGAGCTTTGGTTGAAGGTGTAATCGAATACAATGAAAAATGGGTAGGTTTACAACTTACCAGTGCTTATGCTATTTTGGATGGCAATCCGGGTTATTTTTGGGCACCAGCATCTAACTGGGCTCTTGGCGACGTTGCCTCTGATGATTTTCATAAAGGATCCTCTGTAGATGATCAGCCCCCCTTAAATGATGTAGAGCGATATACTACAGGAACTACTAATATATACACTACCAGAAAATGGGAATCTATATTTGAAGGTATTTCAAGAACCAATCAAACACTTGAATCCATAAAAAAAGCTATAGAAGAAGGAATTTCTGAAGAAAAATTAGTGGTAGCAGGTGCAGAAGCTCGTTTCTTAAGAGCCCATTACCACATGGATGCAAAAAAGATATGGAATAAAATACCTTTTGTTTCTGAAGGTCTTACAGAAACCCCATCTAATGAGATAGACGCATGGCCATTAATCGAAGAAGATCTTACTTACGCTATTAATAATTTACCCGAAATCCAAAGACCCGGAGAAGCTACTTCCTGGATAGCAAAAGCATACTTAGCAAAGGCTCACATGTTTCAGAATGATTATGCTGCTGCAAGACCTATTCTAGACGATATTATTAACAATGGGCCATTTAGTTTAGTAGCTAATTATCACGATAATTTTAATGCCGAAAAAGATAATAATTCAGAATCCATATTTGCCGTTCAAAACTCTGTAAATGATGGTGGGGAGGGTTATATTAACGGAAACAGAGGTAACCGTTTAAATCATCCCTATGCTAATGATGCACCGGGTGGTGGATGTTGTGGATTTTTTCAACCTAGCCAAAATCTTGTAAATGCTTTTAAAACCGACGCTAACGGCTTACCATTGTTAGATTCCTTTAATGACACAGATGTAACAAACGATCAAGGAGTTGCGTCTGATGAAAGTTTTACTCCATATACAGGAAATGTAGATCCTAGACTAGACTGGACTGTTGGTCGAAGAGGAATAGAATATCTGGGTTGGGGAGCCATGCCCGGAGCACGATGGGTAAGAGACCAATCCAATGGAGGTCCGTATGTTGCAAAAAAGCATGAAATATTAAAATCTCAGGAAGGTGTTATGTCTGCTGCTGGATTACCTCAATACAATGCTATAAACACACCATTAATCCGATACTCTGATGTGTTGCTTTGGAGAGCAGAAATTTATGCAGAAAACGGACAATTAGGTGAAGCTATGAATTTGGTAAATCAAATAAGAGCCAGAGCTGCAAATCCTAATGGATTTGTAAAAAAAGCCGATGGAACTCCCGCAGCAAACTACGTAATTAACCAATATACATCGTTTCCTGATAAAGAATACGCGATCAAAGCCGTTCGTTTTGAAAGAAGGTTAGAATTAGCATCCGAGGGGCATCGATTTTTTGATCTGGTTCGTTGGGGGATCGCTCCACAAGTATTAAACGAATATGTACAAAAAGAAGCACCTAAACGTGTATATCTTAACGGAGCTAATTTTGTTAATCAAAAAAATGAATATTATCCTATTCCGTTGGATGCCATTAATGCATCAAAAGGTGCTTTAAAACAAAATCCAGGATATTAATATAAATAAGTTTTCATATAATTTGTTATTTGTTATTTGTTATTTTAAAATTAAGACAGAATCATTTTTAGATTCTGTCTTTCTCTTATTACAAAAACACAAATAACATTAGCAAAAAAAAAAGAATTTATGAAATGTTTTATGCTTAAAAAAAAGCTCATCTTTTTTGTACTAGGTAGTTTGGTAATAAGCTGCTCTAATATCCAACCAAAACAACCTGTAGATTATGTTGATGTTTTTATTGGCACAAAATCTCCCGGGCATACATTTCCTGGTTCTATGCTTCCTTTTGGAATGGTACAACTAAGCCCGGATACAAGAAACGACCATACAAGCTGGCCTGCTTGTGCCGGATATGATTATACAGACACATCTATCATTGGATTTACCCACACACATCTTTCGGGTACAGGTGTCCCGGATTTAGGGGATATTTTATTTATGCCTGTTACAGGAAAAATAAAATATAACGCAGGTAGTGCCGAAAATCCAGATTCAGGATATCGTTCAAGATATTCTCATGATCGTGAATTTGCAGAACCCGGATATTATTCTGTAACTCTGGATGATTATAATATTAAAGCAGAATTAACCACAACAAAGAGAGTTGGTGTACACCGATATACATATCCAAAAACAGATAGTACCAGTATCATTATTGATCTTGAACATAGAGATCCTGTAATCGAAGCTAAGTTTGAGATTATTAGCCCTACAGAAATTGCAGGATATCGAAGATCCAAAGCCTGGGCAGGAAACCAACGCCAATATTTTGTTGCACAATTTTCAAAACCAATAACATCTTATCAAATCCTTAATGGAGAAAAAATTGAAAATACCGGCTCAGAATTTAATAGTAAAAAAATAATAGCAGCTCTTAACTTTGATAGCTCAGAGGATGAAATTCTGGCAAAAGTAGCTCTCTCTGCCGTAAGTATAGAAGGAGCAAGAAAAAATCTACATGAAGAACTTACGCATTGGGATTTTGATAAGATTAAAAACGAAGCGAAAGAAATATGGAATACTTCATTAAGCAAAATAAAAATTACAGATAACAATGAAGATAAAAAAGAAATTTTCTATACCTCTTTATATCACAGCTTATTAACCCCAAACCTGTATAATGATGTAGACGGCATGTATCGAGGTATGGACGATAAAATCCATAAAGCAGAAGGATTTAATAATTATACGGTTTTCTCCTTATGGGACACATTCAGAGGTTTGCATCCATTATTAACTATCATAGAGCCACAAGTAACCAGAGATATTGTAGTTACACTGCAAAAAAAGCACGAACAATTTGGAGAAATCCCAATGTGGGAACTGGCAGCAAATGATACCCGGTGCATGATAGGGTACCATGGGGTTTCTGTAATAGCTGACGCATATTTAAAAGGAATAACAAATATAGATACTGAAAAAGCTCTGCAAGCAATGATAGAGAGCTCTAATGTAAAAAAGAGAGGTATTAACTATTATACCCAATTAGGCTTTGTCCCTTCTAATAAAAGCAGCCAATCTGTATCCAAAACGTTAGAGTATGCCTATGATGATTGGTGTATCGCACAAATGGCAAAAGCTTTGAACAAAACAGATATCTATGAGGAATACTCCAAAAGATCCCGGTTTTTTGTTAACTTATTTGACCAAGAAACAGGTTTTATGAGACCCAGATATTCTAATAGAGAATGGTATGAAGATTTTAATCCTACATCGGTAGAAAAAACATACAACTTTAATTTCACAGAAGGAAACTCCTACCAATACAGCCTGTTTGTCCCTCATGATATAGCTAGTGTAATTGATTTGGTTGGCGGTGATCAAAAATTTAATCAATGGTTAGACAATTTGTTTTCCAAAAATTCTGATGAAGAAATTAGCGAAGATTCTGATGTTTCAGGGCTTATAGGTCAATATTCGCATGGTAACGAACCCAGCCATCATCTTGCTTACTTATACAATTATGCCGGAAAACCCTGGAAATCCCAAGCAACGATCCATAAGATATTGAATGAAATGTACACTTCAGAACCTGATGGTTTATGTGGTAACGATGACTGCGGGCAAATGTCTGCATGGTATGTACTTAGCAGTCTTGGTTTTTACTCTGTAACTCCCGGGTCTCCAGAATATGTTATAGGAAGCCCTACCTTTGAAAAAGCTGAAATTCATTTGGATAACGGAAAAACATTTACTATAAAAGCTAATAATGCCAGCAAAAGCAACATCCATTTTTCATCTTTAAAATTAAATGGAAAAGACTATCCTAACACATACCTTAAACACCAAGATATTTTAAATGGAGGGGAACTGGTTTTTGAAATGACAAATATCCCTAATAAAAACTGGGGTACCGATCTATCCAACAGACCGATGTCTGACACAAAAAAAACAGTAAACATTCCTTATTTAAAATCTGATTATACCACATTTCTGGATACTAAAACAGTTTCTTTAGATTGCGACACAAAAGATGCTGAAATATACTATACAACAGATGGCAGTGAGCCTACAAAAAACAGTAAAAAATATGATACCCCTTTTGAAATAAAAGAAACTACATCTTTAAAAATCAAAGCCTTTAAAGATAGTCTGATATCTAGTTACACTACTCCTTTAATTTTAGAAAAACTAGAGAGTATCAATCTTCAGAAATTAAAAAACAAACTTAAAAACGGACTTTCTTATAAATATTATGAAGGTATTTTCAGATCTGTCTATGATTTTTCTGATGACGATCCCATACAAACAGGAAAGGTAAAAAACATACATATCGAATCCAGATTAAGAGACGAATGGATAGGTTTTGAGTTTGATGGTTATATCCATATTCCCGAAAACGGATTATATAACTTTGAGATAGCAGCCAATGATGGTGCACAGCTATTGATAGATGACAAAGAACTGTTTGAAAGTGACGGAAGAAAATCATTTAGTTTCACTCAAAAAAACAATATAATTTTATCCAAAGGATTGCATAAGTTTACTATAAAATACTTTCAATGTTCAGACAATATCGGGTTAAAAGCATATTGGAGCGGCCCCGATTTTGAGAAAAAAGAAATTGATTCTTCCAGTCTGTTCTATATCGATAATAACCAGTAAACACAAGATCCTAAAGGGGCATAAAAACTATTCTTGAAATAACTAACAACTTATAAATATATTAAATAACAAATAGTAAAATAACAAATGATTTTAGGAGTAGATATAGGAGGAAGTCATATTACCGTAGCCGGTATTGAAACCCAAAACCATGAAATACTAGATTCTAATTTAGTCTCTATTAAAGTGGACAGTACCGCAAAGGCAAATAACATTATAGATAATTGGATCTTTGCCTTGCAAAAAAGTATCGCTATTAGCAAAGAAAAACCATTAGAAGGTATATGTATTGCCATACCTGGTCCTTTTGATTATCACAAAGGTATTTTTGCATATACAATGGAGCATAAATTTACTTCATTATATGGTTTAAATATCAAAAAAATTATTGCTCAACGATTATCCTTGTCTGATGATATCCCCCTGCGATTTTATAATGATGCAGCTTGTTTTGGGATTGGAGAAGCATGGAAAGGAAAACTTAAATCCGCAAAAAAATCAATAGCTATAACCTTAGGAACTGGTTTTGGCACCACATTCTTATCTGAAGGGCTTCCTGTGCTTCATGGCAACGGTGTTCCTGAAAATGGAGAACTATATAATATTCCTTTTAAAGATGGTATAGCAGATGAGTATTTCTCTACCCGGTGGTTTGTGAAAAAATATAAGGACTTAACAGGAATTACTATTAACGGGGTAAAAGATTTAACCAATAATCCTGAACCTAATACATATATAACCCAAATATTCGAAGAATTTTCTAGTAATTTAGCTACCTTTCTATTGCCTTGGTTACAGGGGTATGAGGTAGATGCTATTGTTATAGGGGGTAATATATCTAAAGCCTGGGATTTTTTTGCCCAAAATTTTAAACAAAAACTAGAAAAACAAGGGTGTTTTACCAAAATATATCAAAGCGATTTAAAAGAAAAAGCAATACTATTGGGTGGGGCAAGATTGGTAAACGATGCATTTTACAAAAGCCTTTGTTTTTAAATCAAAACAAAAGGTTATTTACTATAACAATATATCATTTGAAAAGCTGTAATCAACAACCTCGTAGCAAGCTCACGAGGTATACTTTTAAAAATATATTTTGTTTTCGAGGCTAGCCTCGGGGAATTAAAAACCCTCAATGAGGGATTAAAAAAACATAATAACCATTTTTAATCTAAAAACTCTATTTTGAAAAATAATAAAACATATAAAAGTGCTTTTATATTTTTAACATCCTTATTCTTTTTATGGGGATTTATAACAGTACTTGTCGACTCTTTAATACCAAGGCTTCGAGAAGTCTTTACTTTAAACTACTTTCAAGCAGGATTAGTGCAGTTTGCATTTTTTGGCGCCTATTTTTTATTGTCCATCCCTTCAGGCTTTATTTTATCCAAAATAGGGTACAAAAAAGGTATTCTATTAGGTTTACTAACCCTTGCAGCAGGATGTTTATTATTTTATCCTGCCGCATCCTATCGGGAATTTAGTATTTTTATGTTAGCCTATTTCGTATTAGCCAGCGGGATTACTATTCTACAAGTTGCTGCCAATCCTTATGTAGCAGTATTAGGACCAGAAGAGAGCGCCTCTAGCAGGCTTAACTTATCTCAGGCATTTAACTCATTAGGAACCACTATAGCACCAGCTATTGGAGCTATGTTTATTTTAAGCGATAAAGTTAAAAACCCAAAAGAAATTGCCGCTTTAAGTAATCTGGACAAAGAAAATTATTATATTTCTGAAGCTGCCGCTGTACAATCCCCTTTTATTGGTATTGCGATATTTGTAGCTTTATTAGCCTTTGCTTTTATATTTATAAAGCTCCCAAAACTAATAAAAAATAGTCCAAAAGGAGGATATATAAAAGTTTTGCAAAATAAATCTTTGGTTATGGGAGCTATCGGGATATTTGTATATGTAGGAGCCGAAGTTGCAATAGGCAGTTATCTAATCAATTACTTTTTGGATATGAACCTTGCTACATTAATTAAAGAAAGTGGGTTTATGAAAAATATTTCTGAAAGCATTCTTGGGGCTGACAGTGAAAAAATGGATAACAACGCAATCGTAGGTGCATTTGTTACTTTTTATTGGAGCGGGGCTATGATAGGCAGATTTATAGGTGCCCATTTAACAAAAATCATAAAACCAGCCAAAGTTTTAAGTTTCTTTGCTATTGGAGCTGTTCTATTAATTTTAGTTTCTATTTCCAGTTCTGGTTTTATAGCTATGTGGAGTATTCTTGCAGTAGGGTTGTTTAATTCTATCATGTTCCCAACAATATTTTCCTTATCTCTGGAAGGCTTAGAAGATCTAAAACCACAAGCATCCGGTGTTTTATGTACAATGATTGTTGGTGGAGCAATAATCCCTCCTCTATTTGGGTTGCTATCAGATCAAACAGGATTCAAAACCGCTTTTATCCTTATTATAATCTGCTATTTATATATTGTTTTTTATGGCAGAAAAAAAGTTAGTTCTTAAAAAAAATAAACCTTTATCCTTTATTGAAAGAAAACATATAAAAATCATCTTTTTATAAAAGTGACAATAAAAATCATATTACAATGAAACATTTAATTCTTTTACTAACCGGAATACTTTGCTTTTCTTCTTGCAAGAAAAACCCTATAGATCCTGCAATTCAAGCTCCGGTATCAAAAACTGCTCAAAAACCAGATTTTACCCAATACGTAAATCCTTTTATTGGCACCAGCAAGATGGGGCATACCTATCCGGGTGCAACAGCTCCTTTTGGAATGGTACAACTAAGTCCGCAAACAAATTTTGAAGTAATGTTTAATGACGACGGCAGCTATAATAAAGAAACTTATGAATACTGTGCGGGATACCAATACAGGGACACTACCATAATTGGTTTTTCTCATACCAATCTTAGTGGTACAGGGCACTCGGATCTGGGAGATTTTTTGGTAATGCCAACTACAGGTGACCTAATTCTTGACCCCATAAAAACCAAAAACGACACAAAAGGGTTCTACTCTGCATTTTCTCATGAAGAAGAGTCTGCATCTCCCGGATATTACAAAGTAAAGCTGAAAGACTATAACATTACCGCAGAACTTACTGCTACAGAACGTGTAGGGTTTCATCAATATACTTTTCCTGAAACAAAAGATGCACATATCATTTTAGATTTGGTATATAATGTATACCATCATGATGATAAAAATGTATGGACTTTCTTACGCGTAGAAAATGATTCTTTAATAACTGGCTACAGACAAACCAAAGGATGGGCAAGAACTAAAAAAGTGTTTTTTGCCATGCAGTTTTCTAAGCCATTCAATAGCTACGGACATCAAAAATATGATTCTGTAAAATATGATGGCTTTTATCGCCGATTTGAACAGCAAAATAATTTTCCTGAAATGGCAGGAAAAGATATCAGAGCTTATTTTAATTTTGAAACTCAAGCCAATGAAAAAATTAATATCAAGTTTGCATTATCGTCTGTTAGTACTGCCGGTGCTTTAAAAAATTTACAGGCAGAATTGCCTGATTGGGACTTTGAAAAAACAAAAACAGAGACGCAACAAAAATGGAATGACGAACTATCAAAAATTGAAGTAAAAACTATTACCGAAGCAGATAAAACTACATTTTATACTGCTCTTTACCATACCATGCTTAGCCCTGTTCTTTATGAAGATGTAGATGGCAGCTATCTTGGATTAGACCAAAACATACATGTTTCTGAAAATTTTACAAATTACTCCGTCTTTTCCCTTTGGGACACATATAGGGCATTGCACCCTTTATTTAACATTACCCAACCCGGTCGTAACAATGATATGATTAAATCTATGCTTGCACACCAAGAGCAAAGTGTACACCACATGTTACCTATCTGGAGTCATTATGCCAATGAAAATTGGTGTATGATAGGATATCATGCAACTTCGGTAATTGCAGATGCTATTGTTAAAAATGTAGGGGATTTTGATCAAAAGAAAGCTCTGGAAGCTTCTGTTAGTACCGCCAATGTTCCTTATTTTGATGGTTTAGGAGATTACATCAAATACCAATATGTCCCGGACGACAAAAGCCACTCTTCTGTTTCTAAAACTTTAGAACTTGCTTATAATGATTGGTGTATAGCTCAAATTGCAAAAAGCAACAATGATAAAGAAACTACAGATACATTTTTAAACCGGTCAGAATACTACAATAACGTATATGATCCAAAAATTGCATATATGCGTCCTAAATTAGCGAATGGAGAATTTAGAAAAGAATTTGACCCTTTAGACACGCACGGACAAGGATTTATTGAAGGAAATGCATGGAATTATGGCTTGTATGTTCCTCACCAACTAGAAAAAATGGTAAAAATGATGGGAGGAAATGAACGTTTTAGCCAACATCTGGACTCTTTATTTACCATGAAACTAGAAGATAAATATATCGAAAAACACGAGGATATAACCCGAGATGGAATTATCGGAAATTATGTACATGGCAATGAACCGGGCCATCATATTCCTTATCTGTACAACTGGACAGGAAAACCACATAAAACCCAAGAACGTGTTCGTATGATTATGAACACTATGTATGGCCCTACTGTTGATGGATTGTGTGGTAATGATGATGCAGGACAGATGAGCGCCTGGTATATATTCAGTAGTTTAGGTTTTTATCCTGTTACCCCGGGATCTCCAAATTATGCAATAGGAAGTCCTCTGATCAAAGAAGCTATACTACATTTGGAAAACGGAAAAGACCTTGTTATAATTGCTAAAAACCAAAGTAAGGACAATATATATGTCCATCAGATTACAGTAAATGGTAAAATTATCAATGATATTACAATTTCTCACAAAGATATAGTTAATGGCGGTGAGATTATTTTTGAAATGAGTAACACTCCAAAAATTACCCCGTAGCATAATTGTGTGCTAGTTTTTATATTAATTAAGAAACCTCAAGAAAAAACCTTGAGGTTTCTTGTGAAATATCATTAATTTGCCAAAAAAAATTCATTATTATCAGAAATATGATATTTTCTTGAGAATAAGAACATTAACCTTGGCTAAAAAACTATTTAAAATGTGGTTTTGCAATTAGCCAAAACTTTAAATAGATGGCACTGAATAAAATATACATAAAACAACTATGATATTAGGGGTAGATATTGGTGGTAATTATATTACTGTAGCTGGAGTAGACAGCAAAACAAACAAGTTATCAGAAACTAACCTGGTTTCTATTTCTGTAGACAACAAGGCAAAAGCCGACGAAATATTAGAGCGATGGCTATTTGCTATACAAAAAGCTATAGATACACTAGAGGAACCCATACAAGGAATTGGTATTGCCGTTCCCGGTCCCTTTGATTATTACAACGGTATTTTTGCATTTAAAATGCAACAAAAATATACTTCGCTCTTTTGTTTAAACATAAAAGAAATACTAAAAAAGAAATTACAATTACCAGACAATCTTCCTGTTCGTTTTTATAATGATGCAGCTTGTTTTGGTATTGGCGAAGTATGGAAAGGAAAACTTAAATCTGTTAGAAGAGGGTTAGGAATAACTTTGGGAGCTGGATTTGGGGCTACTTTTCTTTTTCATGGGCTTCCTTTGCGTTCTGGAGAAGGAATACCTAAAGATGGAGAATTATACCATATTTCTTATAAAGACGGAATTGCAGATGATTTCTTTTCTACTCGATGGTTTACAAAACGTTACAAAGAGCTCACCAACATAACAATTAAAACCATAGATGAGCTAACAGAAGCTTCTTTAAAAAACGACACTGTCGTGCAACAGATTTTTAGTGAGTTTTCTGAAAATTTAGGAGATTTCTTAAGCCCATGGCTGCAATCTTATAATGCAGAAGCTATGGTTATAGGAGGAAGTATTGCTAAAGCATGGCCGTTTTTTGCTGTAAATCTCGAAAAAAAACTTAAATCATTAGGTTGTACCATTAAAATACATAAAAGTGAGCTTAAAGAAAATGCAATCCTTTTGGGTAGTGCCAGATTAGTAAATGATACTTTTTATAAAGGATTGCCTTTTTAAAAAAAGCTGAATTTCTCCTTGTTGTTAAGTTAGAAATTCAGCTTTCTCGATAAAATAGTTTAAACTTTTTTAATTCTGACAAAAAAGAGCATTTTACAGCAAATTGAAAAAAAGTTTAAACTGCTTCGATTTATAACAGTTAACATTATTGTTATTGAACAATATCTTTACCTTTATATTTCCATTCTGTAATCCCTCCGTCAAGGTCATAAATTTTGGTAAAACCTGCTTTTTTCATAAATGCAGAACATTTGCTGCTTCTTCCTCCTTTTGCACAATATACAGCTACAGGTTTGGTTTTGTCTACTTTAAGTATAAGTTCTTCAAAATTTTCATTCCTGAAATCAATATTCAAAGCTCCTTCAATATAACCTTCTCTATATTCTTGGGGAGTTCGTACATCTACAAGTTGTACCTTTCCCATTTGCAAAAGAGAATCCATCTCTTCTACTGTAATCAACTCTACTACAGATGTGTTTTCTATTTTATTACAGCCAAATGCGGATAAAAAAACAAAGATTACTATTATTATTTTTTTTAAGATCATGTTATAAATTATTCGGCGATTTCTCCATCCCAATTCATAAAACCTCCTATCAGGTTATAAGTGTTAGAAAATCCCATTTGATTCATTAATGTACAAGCCTGAGCACTTCTTGCCCCTGAACGACAATACACATAATAATTTTTAGAAGTATCTAATTTTGCTATTTCATCAAGAAACCCCTGTCCCATACGAATATCAATGTTTATCATATTTGGAATATAACCATCCTCTACCTCCTCTTCTGTTCTTACATCCAAAATAACTGCATTACTATCCTTGGCTATTTGTTCTTGCCATTCTTCTTTTGTAATATCTTCTGTCATTATAACTTTATTATGCTTAAAAATTAGACTCTTACTATTTATAATCCTTACAAATATAAAAAGTACTTTATAAATCGTATAAAAACTAAACAATTTGTTTATAAAAATAAGAAAAAGAATTAATACTCCAGAGCAAACCTACAAGTTATGTTTTCAGGAATATATTCATTTTTTTGGGTAAACCTTAATCAAACACGTTTATAAAAAATTATGCTTTAACACTACATCCTATAGCTTTTGTGATTTGTACAGGAACTTTCTCGCCTTTTAACAATGCATGTACCGCATCCTCAACATATTTTTGAGTTGCTGTATTAGCGTCCTTATAATTATTGTCTATAGCTCCAATATATTTAACTACATTACCTTTATCTGTCTTCTCTACAACATAGACATGAGGTGTTTTAGTGGCTCCGTATTGAGGATATATTACTTGCCCGTCATCCAATAAATAAGGAAACGTAAAACCTTTTTCTCTGGCTCTTATTTTCATATTATCAAAACTATCTTCGGGATAAGATTTTGGGTTATTAGGGTTTATAGCAATTACCGGATACCCCAATGGCTTAAATTTTGCATCTAATGCTATAATCCTGTCTTCATAAGCAACAGAATAAGGGCAATGGTTGCAAGTAAAAATTATAATAAAACCTTTGGCATTTTTATAATCTGCCAAAGAAACGTAGTTTTCGTCTATATTTTTTAATTTAAAATCTGTAGCTACATCCCCAATCGTATACCCTTTAACAATTTTATTACCAGATACTTTATCTAAAGCAAAAGCACTTACTGCAATCACAAAAGCTATTCCGACCAAAATCTTTAAAGTTTTCATCTATATTAAATTTATTTAGAGAATTTATATTTGAAAATATATTATAATATCTTTTTTAGTTCTTTTTCCAACTCATTATATGTAAAAGATCTTTCATAAAAATTAACAGTTCCATCCTTGTATATTATGGTTGCCGGGATAGATCCTGACCAATTTTTATGCACTTTGGGTATCCAACTATTAGCATCCGGATCATCTAGCAAAACCACTTTACTTTGTATTTTTTGCTTTTTAATAAACGGAATAAGCTTTGACTCTACCTGACTAGGAAGATCCAGACTCACCAGGATAACCTCTACTTTATCTTCCGGGTATTTGCTGTTTATCAATTCAAAATACGGTAGCTCTGCAACACAAGGTTTGCACCATGTAGCCCAAAAATTAACTACCCTTGTTTTTCCGTCGGCAATTGTTAAAAGAGGTTTAAAACTTTCAAAATCATAAACAGGTATTTCCACACCTTTACTTTCAAAAACATTGGTAGCATCCAAAGCCACAGTTTTCTCTCCTTTGCAATTTGCAAAAGCTATTATCAAAAAACTATATACAATCCATCTTGACATACCACTAATTTATCAAAACCATTACTCAGGCAAAAGAAAATTAACAAGGTTTCTGTATTTTATCTAAATTTTTTCAAAAAATTTTTCATTAATACTCACTTATATAGCAACCCTATTCTGAATGGCAATAATACTATTTAACCTAACTTCTAAATCTAACTTTAACAAAGAATTAATATCAATTTCCGTTTTTTAAGGCAAAAACCATCATACATTTGTATATACAAATTTTGTACATACAATTGAATATAGAAGAAATCATAAAAACAGAAACAGAACTTCCTCTTTCAAAAAAAGTGATAGTAAATCTATTGTATACAGAGAATTGGGTAATGGATAAAATTAACATAGAATTGAAAAGCCATGACATATCTCTTCAACAATTTAATGTACTTCGGATTTTAAAAGGGCAAAAGGACAAGCCTGCCAATCTTTCTACTATACAAGAAAGGATGGTGACCAAGATGAGTAATACTACCCGATTAGTAGATAAACTTATAACCAAAGGATATGTAAAAAGAGTGACTTGCAAATCCAATCGAAGAAAAGTCGAAATTACTATCAGCCAGAAAGGAAAATTGTTTCTGGATAAAGTAAGCCCTGTAATGGCAAAATTCGAAAATGAAATAACTTCAAATCTAACAGAAAAAGATTTAATACAATTAAATGAATTACTTAATAAATTGAGAAACTTAAATAAATAATTAACACTTAACAATAACTTATATTTAAAATTATGAAAACCAGACTTAAATCATTAATCCTAGCCATTGCAGTAATCTCTACAACATTGGCTTTTGCACAAAAAAAAGAAATTAAAGCTTCAGAAAGCACCATAAACTGGACAGGAAAAAAAGTTACCGGATCCCATACCGGTACATTAAATTTATCTGAAGGGTTTCTTGTGTTTGAAGGAGATAAAATTACCGGTGGAGAGTTTGTTGTAGATATGACCACTCTTGCTGTAACGGATCTGGAAGCAGGAAAAGGGAAAGAAAAATTAGAAGGGCACTTAAATTCTGAAGATTTTTTTGGGACAGAAAACCATAAAACCGCAAAACTTGTGATTGCAAAAACATTAAAAACCAAAGACAGCTACAAAATCTCTGGAAACCTTACCATCAAAGGAAAAACAAATCCTATAACATTTGATCTTAGTATAAAAGGAGATACCGCTACTACAACTGTTAGTGTAGACAGAACTAAATACGATATAAAATACGGATCAGGAAGTTTCTTTGACAATTTAGGAGACAAAGCAATTAACGATGAGTTTGAATTAACCGTTAATTTAAAAATGTAATTTTTATTTTCTCTACTTATAAATAATTTATATATTTGGAGCAACAATCATAAAAATGAAAACAATCTTAACAAATAATTGGTGGTGGTTATCTCAAAACGAAAAGGTCGTGAGATAAATCCTGTAATTATGTTAAGTAAACATATCAAAGGCTTGTCAAATTCACGACAAGCCTTTTTTTATTACTTAAAACCAAAGATTTTAATTATAAATCATTAAAGAATAAAATGAACTATAAATTAACCACACATTTCAAACAAATTCTGGCAGACACTTTTACTCCGGTAAGTGTTTATCTAAAAATCAGAGATCGATTTCCTAATAGTTTATTATTAGAAAACAACGATTATAGAGGTAGTGAAAATAGTTTTTCTTATATCTGCTGCAATCCTATCGCCTCTTTTAAAATAGAAAACGAAATTATTTATCAAAACTTTCCGGATAAAACGGTTACAGAAACACCTATAACCAAAGACACTAATATTCCTGCTGTAGTAGAACAGTTTGGAAACCGGTTTGAAACCTCAAAAAGTGATTTTAAGTTTATTAATAACGGGTTATTTGGATATATTTCCTATGATTCAGTTCGCTATTTTGAGGATATATCTATCACCAAAAAACAAGGAAGTCTTGATATTCCCGATATGCAATATACGGTATACCAAAACATTATTGCTATTAGTAATTTTACAAACGAAGCGTATATTTTTGCGCACTGCTATCAATCAGAAAGTAATATTGCAGAAATCGAATCTTTGCTGAAAGTCAAAAATTTTGCTTCCTATAATTTTACTACAATTGGCAATACAACCTCTAATCTTAATGATGAGCAATACAAAGAACATGTTGGTCTGGCTAAAAAACATTGCCACAGAGGAGATGTTTTTCAATTAGTACTATCCAAACGTTTTTCGCAAAAATTTAAAGGAGACGAGTTTAATGTATATCGCGCCTTACGCAGTATTAACCCTTCTCCCTACCTTTTTTACTTTGACTATGGAAATTTCAAAATATTTGGTAGCTCTCCCGAGGCACAATTAGTGGTAAAAGGAGATATTGCCGAAATTCACCCTATCGCAGGAACTTTTAAACGTACAGGAAACGATGAACAAGATGCCGAGCTTGCTAAAAAACTATCGGTAGATGAAAAAGAAAATGCAGAACATGTTATGCTGGTAGATCTGGCAAGAAATGATCTTAGCCGAAACGGAAACAATGTTACTGTTGAAAACTACAGGGAAGTACAATTTTACTCTCATGTAATCCATTTGGTAAGTAAAGTAACTGGTAAAAAACACAAAAATACTTCTACCATGCAAATAGTTGCAGACACTTTTCCTGCCGGTACTTTAAGTGGTGCTCCAAAACACATGGCGATGCAACTTATCGAAAAATATGAAAATGTAAACCGTGATTTTTATGGTGGAGCAATAGGTTTTATGGATTTTTCAGGAAACTTTAATCACGCAATCATGATTCGAACCTTTTTAAGCAAAAACCACCAATTACACTGGCAGGCAGGAGCAGGACTGGTAAACGAATCCAAAGAAGAAAACGAATTACAAGAAGTATATAACAAACTGGGGGCATTAACAAAAGCGCTAAAACTAGCTGAAGAAATATAAAAACAAAATGAGCAAAAAAATATTAGTAATAGATAACTACGATTCGTTTGTTTATAATCTCGTTCATTATTTAGAAGATTTAGGCTGCGAAGTTACCGTAAAACGTAATGATCAATTACAATTAGAAGATATAGAATCATATCAAAAAATCCTATTATCTCCCGGTCCGGGAATACCCGACGAAGCAGGATTATTAAAAGATATTATTCGTAAATATGCAAGTACCAAAAGTATTTTTGGTGTTTGTCTGGGACAACAAGCAATAGGCGAAGTATTTGGCGGCACACTTACCAATCTAAACGATGTATATCATGGTGTTGCAACCAGTGTAACACTATCGGTAACAGATGAGTTCTTGTTTAATGGGCTCAACACTTCGTTTAATGTTGGCAGATATCACTCCTGGGTAGTAGCAAACCAAAACCTGCCAGATTGTTTACAGGTTACCTCTTATGATGAAAACGGTCAAATAATGTCTCTTCGCCATAAAGAATTAGATGTACGTGGGGTTCAATTTCATCCAGAATCTGTCTTAACTCCCGACGGAAAAAAGATGTTAGAAAATTGGGTTAATAACTAATACAATCTTAAGGTTTAAAAACCCTATAAGATGTAAAACATAATAGTATGAAAAACTTACTCAACCGATTAATCAATCACGAAACCATCTCTAAAGAAGAAGCCAATAGTGTTTTGGTCAATATTTCAAAAGGTGAATATAACCAAAGTCAAATAGCATCCTTTCTTACTGTATTTATGATGCGCAGCATTACTGTAGAAGAGTTGGAAGGCTTTAGGGATGCGTTGTTAGAACTTTGTATAGCAATAGATTTAAACGACTATAACCCTGTAGATCTATGTGGTACCGGTGGGGATGGTAAAGATACTTTTAATATCTCCACACTTTCTTCTTTTGTATCTGCAGGCGCAGGAATCAAAGTCACCAAACATGGTAACTATGGTGTTTCTTCTACCTGTGGCAGTTCTAATGTTATGGAGCATCTTGGCATCAAATTTAGTAACGATAAAGATTTTTTAAAACGTAGTATAGACGAGGCAGGAATATGTGTATTACATGCACCACTATTTCATCCCGCTATGAAAAATGTTGCTCCGATTCGAAGAGAATTAGGCGTAAAAACATTTTTTAATATGCTCGGGCCTATGGTAAATCCGGCATTTCCAAAAAACCAGATAGTAGGGGTTTTTAATCTCGAACTTGCCAGAATGTACGGTTATCTTTATCAAAACACCAATAAAAACTTTACTATCCTACACGCTTTGGATGGGTATGACGAAATTTCGCTTACAGGAAGCACCAAAACAATATCCAATACTACCGAAGGAATGCTAACTCCTTTAGATTTTGGAGTACCAACACTGCGCCAGGAAGAAATTGCAGGAGGAGATACTATCGAAGAATCTGCAACTATTTTTATGAATATTTTAAGCGGTAAAGGAACCGAAGCTCAAAACAATGTAGTTTGTGCAAACGCAGGTATGGCCATTGCAACTGTAGAAGGCTTATCCCCAAAACAAGGTTTTGAAAAAGCAAAAGAATCCTTACTATCCAAAAAAGGGCTTACTGCATTAAAAAAAATACAAGAACTTAGCAGGAATTAATTCATCATAAAAACCATTCACACATGAAAGTAGAAACATATAAAATCAAAGATTGGAAAGAAAAAGAAACAGGACTACTTATAGATGAAAATGAAGATTGGATTTTAGTGAAATATATTCCTGTAGACTATGTTATCGACGGATATAAAATTTACAAAAAAAGTGTTGTCGAAAAAAGAAAATCCAAAACGAAAGAAGAAAAAATAGCAAGGGTTCTACAACTTAAAAAAATCGAAACAAAAACTCCGGAGTCTTTATCCCTGGATAGTGTTCTTGAAATATTAAAATGGTCTGAAAAAAAATATGGTTTGTTTGAATTTCAGGATAATGAAGGAGATTTATTCTACGGAAAATTAAATAAAGTAAAAGTAGATATGTTTTATATCGATTTGATAAACTCTAACGGAAATATAGAAAAAGAATACGACTATAATTTTTTAATCTATGAAGTTGCTGCTATTGCTTTTGAATCTGATTATTTTGAATCTATTCGATTACTAATGAACGACGAAATAAAAAAAGCAAACCCATTATATAAAGTATAACGAAGAGTACCAGATAGCAAAAATGACTATTATAAAAATTGAGCACGTTATTTCTGATAAAAAAAACACATCTAATAACTAATGACTACAGATTAAATGAATATCCTAGATAGAATAGTAGCAGATAAACATAAAGAAGTAGAACTTAAAAAAAGTTTGATTCCGATTAAACAATTAGAGCAAGCCGCCTTATTTGATCGCAATACCACTTCATTAGCCCATGCTTTAAGAAACAGTACTACTGGTATTATTGCAGAACACAAACGCAGATCTCCATCCAGAGCGGTGATTAATCAAAAATTGAGTGTACAAGATGTAGCTTTGGGGTATGAAACTGCCGGGGCATGTGGTATGTCTGTATTAACAGATGGCAAATACTTTGGAGGATCTTTGGACGATCTTTTATTATCCAGAGCTGCAGCAACAATACCTTTGCTTCGCAAAGAGTTTATTATCGACCAATATCAATTGTTAGAAGCAAAAGCCTATGGTGCTGATGTAATTTTATTAATTGCTGCTGTTTTATCCCGAGAAGAAATAAAATCTTTGTCTGAATTTGCAAAGACTCTCTCTCTGGATGTTTTATTAGAAGTACACAATCAGGAAGAGTTAGAAAAATCTATCATGCCTTCTATAGATATGTTAGGAGTAAATAATCGAAACCTAAAAACCTTTGACGTTAGTACCGATATAAGCAAACAACTTAGTTCACATATTCCCGATGATTTTGTAAAAGTTTCAGAAAGCGGTATTAGTAGTATCGAAGCTATCAAAGACTTAAAACAATATGGTTATAAAGGTTTTCTTATTGGCGAAAATTTTATGAAAACAGAAAATCCGGGTGCCAGTGCTACAGAATTTATTAAAGAGCTAAAGTAATAAAATGAATACTGCACTAATAACAGGAGTAACAGGTAACATAGGTTCACATGTATTGTATGAGTTATTATTTGATTTATATATAAAAAATGAAGAAGCAACTATTTATGTGCTAATCCGAAAACAACCTAAAAAGTCGGCTAAACAACGTTTATTAGACGAAGTTTTTACAGAACAACTAATACCGCAAAAAATAGCTCCTTTTTACAAAGCGTATATAGAAAAATACGTGCATATTATCGAAGGAGAAATACAGGATTTTGAAATTCCAAAAGAGGCAGGAAATAAAATAACCGTTTACCATCTGGCAGCTTCTGTAAACCTAAGTAATACCGAAAAAGCTAAAAACGAGATTACCAACATAAACTACCATAATACACAAGCTTTTTTTGAAATAATCAAGACCAGAATAAAAAAATTAGTTTTTGTAAGCACTGCCTTTTCCAGAGGCGAAATAGAAGGTGAAATCACAGATGATTACCATTCTGTAACCGATTTTACGTTCAGAAACTTTTACGAAGCCTATAAAATGAAAGTTGAAAAACTAGTCCTGCAAATCGCAAAAGAAAATGATTTTAGCTGTACTATTGTTAGACCAAGTGTAGTGTCTGGAAGACTTCTGGATTTTCCCAAATTTGTGAGCAGTCGATATATCGTTTTCTATTCTATCGGAGAGTTTTTTAAAAAAATGAAAAAACTATACCCCGATTTAGGAAAAATAAGAATGGCACTAAATATGGATGGCGGACTAAATATCGTACCTGTAGATTATGTTGCAAAAGGTATCCTTCGCGCAGCAGAAACTAAAGAAGAGCAAGTAAACATCACACTAACCAAAAATGTTCCTACACATTATATAATCACTAGTATTTTAAGAAAATGTGATGTCGAAATAGAGTTAGTAGATGAAGAACCCAAAGACAAAACTACTATCGAAAAACTGTTCTATAAAACCATTGGTAGTCAACTAGTAAAATATTCGACTTCTAAAAAACATAATTTTGAGTCTAAACTAATACGAAAACTATTAGCAGATATCGAAGAACCAAATATGTTAAACAGTTTTAGCGAAGTATATAATTTTGCACACGATATTAATTTTGATAATACTAATATCCTGATAGAACCAAATATTTGACACATTGAAAAACCGGAAAGTGAAAATAAAAATCTGTGGAATGAAATTTCCTGAAAATATTGAGGAAGTAGCTCTGTTACAACCAGATTATTTAGGGTTTATTTTCTATGAAAAATCCCCAAGAAACTTTGAAGGAAAAATTTCAAAAATGCCAAATACTATTAAAAAAACCGGCGTATTTGTAGATGCTTCTATAGATTTTATTATAGAAAAAGTAAAACAACACGATTTTAAAGCAGTGCAATTACATGGTGCAGAACCTGCTACATATTGTAAAAAAATAAAGGACACTTTAATTTCTATCGATAGACCGCATAAATCTTCAAAACCTGTGAGGTCTCCTGGAGATGATAAAATCGAAATCTGGAAAGTATTTTCTATTAAAGACACATTTGATTTTGATGTACTAAAACCTTACGAAGACATTGTAGATTGTTTTTTATTCGATACCAAAGGAAAAGAAAAAGGAGGTAATGGATACACCTTTGATTGGAGTGTTTTAAAAAATTACTCCTCCTCTACTCCGTTTATCTTAAGTGGCGGTATTGGTGTAGAAGAAATAGATTCTGTTTTATCTTTTTTAAACCTACCTGAATCTAAATATTTATATGCTATAGATATAAACAGCAGGTTTGAAATCCAACCAGGATTAAAAAACATAGAAGAACTAAAAAAATTTAAAAAATTATTGTCAACAGGCTGCTAATTGCTTTCAATAGTAAAGCAATAGTATCCATTTACTAAAAACCAGAAACTAAAACACATGAATTACCAAGTTAACGAAAAAGGATATTATGGGGTTTTTGGAGGAGCATACATCCCGGAAATGCTATATCCTAATGTAGAGGAATTAAGAACAACATATTTGGATATTATGAATGAGCCTTCTTTTAAAGAAGAGTTTAATCAGTTATTAAAAGATTATGTAGGTCGCCCTTCTCCCCTGTTTTATGCCGAGCGTCTTTCTAAAAAATATAACACCAAAGTATATCTAAAACGTGAAGATCTAAACCATACAGGAGCCCACAAAGTAAATAACACTATCGGGCAAATTCTGGTAGCTAAAAAATTAGGTAAAAACAGAATCATTGCAGAAACTGGAGCTGGACAGCATGGGGTAGCAACCGCAACAGTATGTGCCTTAATGGGAATACAGTGTATCGTGTATATGGGAGAAATCGATATTAAACGACAAGCTCCTAATGTGGCTCGTATGAAAATGCTTGGTGCCGAAGTTAGGCCTGCAAAATCTGGTAGTAAAACTTTAAAAGATGCTACTAACGAGGCGATACGGGATTGGATCAATAATCCTGTCGATACTCATTATATTATTGGATCTGCAATAGGACCACACCCATACCCGGATATGGTAACCAGATTTCAATCTATAATTTCTGAAGAAATTAAATGGCAGCTTAAAGAAAAAGAAGGAAGAGAAAATCCGGATTATGTAGTTGCTTGTATAGGAGGCGGCAGCAATGCAGCAGGCACTTATTATCATTTCTTAGAAGAACCAAGTGTTGGTATTATAGCCGTAGAAGCTGCAGGAAAAGGTGTGCATAGCGGGGAGAGTGCCGCTACATCCCAATTAGGAAAAGAAGGTATTATTCATGGTTGTAAAACTTTATTAATGCAAACCCCCGACGGGCAAATAACAGAGCCATACTCTATTTCTGCCGGATTAGATTACCCTGGTGTAGGGCCATTACACTCGCATTTATATAAAACAGGTCGCGGGGAGTTTTATTCGGTTACCGATGATGATGCAATGGCAGCAGGATTAGAATTATCACAATTAGAAGGTATTATACCTGCGATAGAATCCTCGCATGCACTGGCAATTTTTAAGGAGAAAAAATTTAAACCCGATGATGTTATAGTAATAAGTCTTTCTGGTCGGGGAGATAAAGATCTGGACACCTATATCGAATATTTTAAATTGTAAAAATTACCGTCTTCACGGAAATACATATACTCATGAAAAATAGAATAAAAGAAAAATTAAAAGAAGACAAAAAACTACTATCTATATATTTTACTGCCGGGTATCCATCCTTAAATGATACGGTAACAATAATTAAGGATCTTGAAAAAAACGGGGTAGATATGATCGAAATCGGATTACCCTTTAGCGATCCTTTGGCAGATGGCCCAACGATACAAGAAAGTTCTACCATTGCCCTTAAAAACGGTATGACTACAAGTATACTTTTTGAGCAACTTAAAGACATTCGAAAATCTGTACAAATCCCTCTAATTATCATGGGATATTTTAACCCAATGATGCAGTATGGTATAGAAGCTTTTTGTGCTAAATGTCAGGAAATTGGTATCGATGGGTTGATTATCCCTGATCTGCCGGTAGCAGAGTATCATGAGCATTATCAAGATACTTTTGAAAAATATGGTTTGATTAATGTTTTTCTAATTACCCCACAAACCTCTGAAGAGAGAATTCGATTTATCGATAGCGTATCCAACGGGTTTATTTATATGGTTAGTTCTGCCAGTACTACCGGAGCTAAAAATACTTTTGGAGATATACAGGAACAATATTTTGAGCGTATTCAATCCTTAGATTTAGAAAATCCTCAAATTGTTGGTTTTGGAATTAGTAATTCTGAAACGTATACTCAAGCCACAAAAACCGCAAAAGGAGCTATTATAGGATCTGCGTTTATTAAGCATTTAACCAATGAAGGAACCGATACAATTAGTGCCTTTATTAAAAAAATAAGAGATTAACATATATCTGCTAAAGTAGCTTGTCTAAGTTTTAACCAATGGATTATAAATTGGTCTTTGGTAAGCTACTTTGGATCGGATTTTATTATTGGTAATGATAGTACCTGTAGTTTAAGTTAATGCTGTTTATCGGGTTTTGTTATCCGTTCATTAAAAGATTGAATAAATCTCTCCAGTTCTATTTCTGTTTTGGCATCTGCAATTTCTCCTTCCTTGCTCACTTTTCCTTTCACTCCTTGAATTAATAATGTAGTATCCTTCGTAAAATTAGCCTGTATCGTTTTCATTATTAGTTTTAACTCCAAATGTGCTTTTTCTCTACTTGCAGAAATAGTAATACCATTTCTTAATTAAAAATACTGTTATATGCGGTTATTAAGTATTGGTGAGAAGTTATACCATTTCTTAATTAAAAATACTGTTATATGCGGTTATTAAGTATTGGTGA
>NZ_CDSBKO010000047.1:0-45901 GCF_977115655.1 Aquimarina sp. | reverse complement strand
AGATGAAAAAGAAATAATTTATTAGTGCTATTTCAAAGTTAAAATGGTATAAAACAGTCCTTGTTTCTATTTTTTTTGAATATCATTTTCATTTTGCTGCCCTGATATCCAAAAAAAGGATAGAAATAAAATAAAAATATTTTTTTCATAATAAATTAAATTGGTAATATCCTGTAATGTATTTATCGTAAAATTATTAATTATCAAAGTAGTAAAAAATATTACCTGGGTTAAATAAAGGTTAAACTGTCACACTGCAATAGTATTACTATTATATTTGCAATAAAATATTTTAAATGAAATATGAAATGGGTTTTGAGAGTTTTATATTTAAGAAATTAGAAAAAAAAAACAGGTCTGACGAAAGCTCTATTTACAAACGTTTAGCAATAAGGTTACAGGATATTATTAAAGAAGTAGATAACACAATCTATACCCTTCTAGTTTATCCAGTAGCATTACCCCATTACTTTTTAAAAGAACATTTTCTATCCTTAACAGATTGTAAGGAAAAAGTTACCCCTACAAAGTATTTTATTGATCTTGTATTTAACTCTATAAAAAATAGTGTATGTCTAAAAACATTTTAACAGCTTGGCAAAGATTGATAGGGCTTCTTAAGCTGGATAAAAAAGATATTCTTCAAACATTTTACTATGCCATATTTGCGGGGTTAGTAAATTTATCCTTACCATTAGGAATACAAGCTATTATTAATTTAATGCAAGGAGCCCAGATAAGTACTTCTTGGATTATTTTAGTGATTTTGGTTACTGTAGGGGTCTTGTTTGTTGGATTACTTCAATTAATGCAGGTTCGTATTATAGAAAATGTACAACAAAAAATATTTACCAGAGCCTCTTTCGAATTTTCATATAGATTTCCGAAAATCAAAATGAGCGAATTGCGAGATTATTATCCGCCAGAACTGGCAAATCGTTTTTTTGATACATTAACCGCTCAAAAAGGAATTGCCAAAATTTTGGTGGATTTCCCGGCAGCTCTCTTACAAATTATTTTTGGGCTAATGTTATTGTCTTTTTATCATCCATTTTTTATTATTTATGGATTATTACTACTACTATTGGTATATGTGGTTTTTAAATACACCGCAAAAAAAGGTTTAGAAACCAGCCTTAAAGAATCTAAAAGCAAATATAAAGTAGCACACTGGATTCAAGAAGTTGCCAGATCTATTGTTAGTTTTAAACTTTCAGGAAAAACAAGTCTTGCACTACAAAAAAATGATGCATTGGTTACAGAGTATTTATCTGCCAGAGAAAGTCATTTTAATATTTTGATGATCCAATTTATCCAAATGATAGGATTTAAAGTTTTGGTAACAGCAGGACTTTTATTAATAGGTGGTATACTGGTTATTAATCAAGAAATGAATATTGGGCAGTTTGTAGCTGCCGAGATTATAATTCTATTAGTGATAGGCTCTGTAGAAAAATTAATAACTGGCTTAGAATCTTTTTATGATGTCTTAACTTCTATAGAAAAATTAGGACAAGTTGTAGATAAAGAATTAGAAGCACAGGATGGGGAAAAACCATTTAGAAAAAACCAGGGGTTTACAGTAGAGTTAGATCATGTTTCCTATAGTATTCCTGATGGAAAAAGAAAAATATTAGAAGATATATCTCTTACCATAAACGAAAAATCAACTACCTTAATACAAGGTCCCAATAGCTCTGGTAAATCGACCTTATTACGATTAATTGCCGGACTTATAGAGCCGGATAGCGGAAGTATATATATCAATAATATAGACCTTAAAGGTATTCATTTAAACTATTACAGATCCCATTTAGGGCAATCCTTAATAGAAGAATCTCCTTTTGAAGGAAGTATTTTAGAAAATATAACCTTTGGAGATAAGGATATTTCTACTGAAGAGGTGTATTGGGCTATAGAAAAAGTAGGGTTAACCCAATTTGTAAAAGAACAATCACAAGGATTAAAAACCATACTTCATCCTGAAGGAAAACAAATAGCACATACAGTATCTAAAAAAATTGTTTTGGCAAGAAGTATTGTTAGAAAACCTAAGCTATTACTTTTAAAAGACCCTTTAGATCAATTTGATGATATAGAAGTAAACAGGATTATGGATTTTCTTACAGATCCTTCTAACCCTTGGGCGTTGGTAGTGGTAAGTCAAAATCAAAAATGGATAACCCGATGCCAAAGAATTATTAATATTGAAAAAGGTAAAATCATAAGTGAAAAGTCATAACTATGTTGAATATATCTCATAATTCTTTAAATAAGAAAGTAGATCTTTCTCATTATACCGCAATTCAAAAAGTTTTTCACAAAAGGCATTATAAATATTTTAATCGCTTTTTAAAAGTATTTGCAGTTTTGATGATGGTTATATTGTTTCTTCCCTGGACCCAGAATATTTCAGGAACCGGATTTTTAACTACCTTAAAACCAGACCAACGGCCACAAACAATTCAGTCTCCAATTCCGGGTAGAATCGAGAAGTGGTATGTAAAAGAAGGGGATTTTGTAAATAAAGGAGATACCATTTTATTTATTTCAGAAGTAAAGAATGAATACTTTGATCCTGATCTGGTAGCAAGAACAGGGCAACAAATCGAAGCAAAAACGATGTCTGTAAACTCTTATGAAGGTAAAGTAAAAGCTATCGAAAACCAGATAGCAGCATTGGCGAATGAGAGAAGCCTAAAATTGCAACAAGCAAAAAACAAGCTATTGCAATCAAAGTTAAAAGTACAAAGCGATAGTATAGATTTTGAGGCAGCAAAAACGAATATCACCATTGCAGAACGGCAGTACGAGCGTATTGTACAATTAGAAAAAGAAGGATTGAAATCTCTTACAGATATAGAAGAAAAAAGGTTAAAACTACAAGAAACACAAGCAAAATTAATTTCTCAGGAAAATAAACTGTTGGCAAGTAAAAATGAAATCATCAATGCCAAGGTAGAGATTAATAGAGTACAAGCAGAATATACCGATAAAATATCAAAATCGCAAAGTGATAGATTTACCGCACAGTCTAATCAGTTTGATGCTAAAGCACAAGTTACTAAATTAGAAAATGCGTACACAAACTACGAAATGCGTAATGATATGCACTATATCAAAGCACCACAAAGCGGGTTTATCAATAAAACACTACGATCTGGTGTTGGTGAAACCTTTAAAGAAGGAGATCAGTTAGTTAATATTATGCCATCGGTATATGATTTGGCAGTAGAAACGTATGTCAGACCTATCGATATCCCTTTAATTCATGTAGGAGAAAAAGTACGTGTGCAATTTGATGGATGGCCAGCAATTGTATTTAGTGGATGGCCTAATGTATCTTACGGCACCTACGGGGGTAAAATTGTAGCAATAGAAACTTTTATAAGTGATAATGGTAAATACAGAATTTTAATAGCCCCCGATCCGGACGATCACGAATGGCCAAAAATACAAGTAGGCTCTGGTGCAGCAACTATGGCTTTGTTAGAAGATGTTCCAATCTGGTATGAGCTTTGGCGACAATTAAACGGATTTCCTCCTAATTATTACCAACCCACTACTAAAAAGGTGAAACCTGAAAAGAAATAAAATGAAAAATCTGGTCATAGTATACTTGTTTTTTGGGGTGACATCGATGTATGCACAACAAAAAGATACCATTGTATTAAATTTTAAAGAGTATCTAGGGTATGTAAAAAAATATCATCCAATAGCGAAACAAGCAGAACTTAATATTAGTATTGGGCAGGCAAACCTTATGAAAGCCAGAGGAGGTTTTGATCCTAAAATAGAAATAGATTATGATCGTAAACAGTTTAAAGACAAAGAATATTATGACTTGTTAAATGCCACATTTAAAATCCCTACCTGGTATGGAGTTGAGTTTAAAGGAGGCTTTGAACAAAATGACGGAGAATATTTGAATCTCCAAAACACAGTGCCACAAGACGGGCTTTTTAATGCAGGGATTTCTGTATCTGTAGCAAAAGGTCTGTTAATAAATGATAGAATGGCAACCTTGCGAAAAGCTAAATTCTTTAGAGAGCAAACAAAAGCAGATAGAGATCTTTTTGTAAATCAGATTCTGTATGATGCTTCTGTAGCATATTTTGACTGGTTACAGGTATATCAAGAAAAAGAGATATATACTAACTTTGTAAATAATGCCAAAATACGTTTTGAAGGCGTTAAAAAGAGTGCTTTAGCAGGAGATAAAGCAGCTATAGATACCGTAGAAGCAAAAATCTCTTTTCAAAACAGAAAACTTAGTTTAGAGCAAGCAAAGGTAAAGCTGGCAAAAAAAACCTTAGTGCTGTCTAATTTTTTATGGTTAGAAGATACCCCTGTAGAATTACAACCTAATGTTGTTCCAGAAGGTAATATCGAAGATAACATAGATAATGCTCTCGAAATTAACGGCAATCCATTACAAACTTTTACATTAGAGAACCATCCTAAACTTAAATCTTTAAACTATAAAATTGAAGGCTTGGAAGTAGACAGAAGATTAAAAGCAAATAAACTACTACCCACTATCGATTTAGAATATAATTTTTTAAGTACAACTCCAGAACAAACAGAGACGTTTAATACCCTAAATTATAAAGGAGGTATTAATTTTAGTTTCCCCTTGTTTTTAAGAAAAGAAAGAGGAGACCTAAAATTAGCAAAGTATAAGGTGCAAGATGCTAAATTTGATTTGGTAACTACAGAGCTAAAGATTAAAAATAAAATTAAGGCTATCTATGTAGAATTAGAATCCTTTAAAAACCAAAACGTGCTTATTAAAGATATAGTATCCGATTACAACAGATTACTTAGTGCCGAAGAGCGTAAGTTTAGTTTTGGAGAAAGCTCGTTGTTTTTAATCAATTCAAGAGAAAAAAGCTTTATTGAAGCAAAGCTTAAAGAAATAGAAGTACAAAATAAATTTTTAAATGCAAAAGCCAAACTTTTTAATAGTTTGGCCGTTAATCCTGTAAATCTTTAACCCCTCATAGAGGGGGGGTAATCCGCAGAGACTTTTCTCGAAAACAAAATATATTTTCGGAAGCATACCCCATAAGTGTGCTCTGCGGTTGTTGATTTATACCAAATAAACATCAAAATGACCGGTGTCGTCTTATTCTTTTCTCCTTTTACTGCCTTGCTATTTCTTTCCGTAGCTATGGCTATGCAAAAAAATCCCAGCGTTGTAAAAAAATAAAATAATGACAACTTTGACCAATCATTTCGAAATTCATTTGGTATTATTTGATGCTGTTTTTATTGTAATTCCAGAATTGCTCGTTCTAAAATTTCATCCTTGGTTAGATCGTTCCAGTTAAAAAGCACTTTGATATCCGGCGGAACCCCATTTTCATAATCAGGGTTTTTATCCAGCGTTAATTCTTGGGAGATTGAAAACCGGTAGGTCCATCCATTAGGTAATTGCCCCCCATTGGGCAAGCCAAGCCCCCCTCCTGTAGTATCTCCCATAAGTACCATATTGGGAAGCGCTTTTGTAGCAAGCGAAAAGGACGATCCTGCACTATAGGTCCCCCTGTCTACCAATACAATTACTTTGTTTTTATACCGTATCCCATCATACGGAGAAACATATACAGGTTTGGCATCCGAAAAATCATTGTGCCCAGGACCGGTTTTTATTCTGGAATAGCTAACCAGTGTTTTGCTTTCTACAAAGCGGCTTAGAATCTCAAAGACATCGCTTACTGCCCCACCACCGTTTTCTCGTAAATCCAAAATTAACCCTTTCGTGTTTTTGTACCTTTCTAAAACAAAATCCAGATTATTTTCACCTACAGTTCCAGGAAAAGAAGAGAAACGAATATATCCTATTTTTTTATTATTCAAAAAACTATGGGCAAAGGGACCAGAAACATAATAATTACGTGGCAAATAATTGTCCTTGATCACACGCCAATCAAAATTATCCTGGCCCAGATAATCCACCCCGAAAGTCGAAATATTAAAATTAGATATAAGATTGGTATGATCGTCTTTTAATTCGGTAAGCATTCCACCTAACACTTTAAATAGGGAATCCTGACTCATACCATCGTATATTTTGGCAGCGTATTTTGATTTTATAGAATTCCAGTCAATGTTTTTTACATCAAAATAAGAGTATTTCTCATTACATTCCTTCCATAAATATTCAAAATTTTCTTTTGGGTTTGTAGAGGCCAAGTCCTCTTCAAAAATTGCTTTTTCGCAAGAGGCAAAAGATAGTCCTGCTAGTACTATATAATATAACTTTTTCATTGTTTATTGTTTGTATTAAATAAAAGGGAAAATTTAAGGGTATGGGTTGCCATTTCGAATTTGTCAAGATTACCACCAGTTTTATATGCATCCCAGGCATACGAAAATCGAAGAGCGTTTTTGTTTTTTAAAAATACGGTATAGTCTAAGGAACTACTCATTCTAAATCCTGAAAAAACTTTGAACTGATAATCATCAAATAGCGCAAATTTATTTAAAAGGCTTGCTTGACCTGAGTATGCATACCCATTTCGATACGAACTGTTAACCAAACCAACATTTAGCCTAAAGGCCAGGTTTCTGGTTTTTTCTTTCGAATTATACTTAATAAATAAAAACTTTTTGTTTTTTTCTTCCTTAGTACTTATGTCTTTTTCGATTTTAACAGAACCAAAAAGAGTAGGGATTATCTCGTATCCGATACCGTTATTTGCTAATCCTTCATTAATTCTAAAATTACCGGTAGCATTAATTAATCCACCCACTTTTACATTTAATTTGGGGGAACTTAGCGATTGTAACTGGTATAATCTGGAGTAAAATAAGGATACGCTTTTAACATTGCTAATTTGCAAATGGTTGTTAAAATTATTGTGATGATTTCCAAAAGAGTAGGATAGTCCGATTTCAGACTCTCTTTCAAAATTAGATTTAGAGTAGGACAGGGCTATATATTTTGCGACTCCTTTGTAAAAAAGCGGAGAGGTTGCAAAATCTCTAAAAACAGAGCCTCCCAGACCTGCACTAACTCCTATATATGCAGGGATATTTTTTCGCCACTCTTTTCTCGAAATGGCAGACGTTTCTTCTGTTTGCGAAATACCTGCCAGAGAAACAAGCAGTAGCAACAGGGTAGTAATTCTAGTTTTAATCATTTAAAAATTGTTTTACTTTTATTGTTTATATAATCTAACAAACCTATAGACAAATGTAAAGCCATAAGGTTGCATCTCTTTTAAAAAATGAGGTGAAAATTGATCTCAGGGTTCGGGAACCTCACCTTTCGGTATATAATAAATAGTGAGTTAAGGCACTCAAAGCTTACTATTTGTATAGCCAGAAAGTTGGGTAATACATTCTATCTTTTTGGAGGGCAGTTCTCTGTATCTTCAGAGCCGTTTTTTAATTATACTCCTGTATTATTTGGGGTTAAGCAAAGCCAAAATATAAGATTTTAAAATGCATACACATATTTTTTAAAGATATATGTAAATTGGTCATGGATAATTAGATACAATTTTATGTCAGATATTACTAAATTTTATAGCCTTGCGCATATTTATATTGCTTTGATAGGAGGAGTATTGTTATTGGCGATTTGGTATAATATTAAAAAACGCTTTAGGCAATTTTTAGAAGAGGATGATTCTCAAAAAAGAATAGATAAAGGACTTTTATACCTAAGTATGGCTCTTTTTGTATGGGTGTTTTCTGGTACATGGATATATATGGCAAACCTTTTTGCTTTTACAAATACGATTCTGTTTGATATAGGATATAGTTTCTTTTCTGTTTTAAATACTTTGGTTTTATTGTTGGCACTATTTTATTTTGATTTTGCTCCGCAATTTTTGTATAAAAATAAGAGAAACACGTTCATCTTAATCATTATTACTATACTAGTATCGGTAATAACCTTTGTTTTAATTCAATATAATAAAGACAATCCGGTTATAAACGGAGTTCGGGTAAGTGGTATTCCAGATTTAATACTGTCTTGTTTTTTAACCTATTTACTAACGATCTCTTTTTATAAAACATTTATGAACAGGGACTTAAAATTAGTAGCAGTCATCTCTGTATTAGCCTTTTTATTTATGCTGCTTTCTCAGGTTCCCGATGTGTTTGTAAACATAGGAGATACTTTGTATCGTAATTTGATCAAGATTGTTGCCAAAACATCTTTTATTTCTATTTTTTTGGTATTGGCAACCAGTTGGGTGATTCAATTGGCATTAACCCCAAAACCAAGCGAAATGACTATTAAATTTTTGGACTGGTCTTTGGTGAAAATAACGATACCATCCAAAGAGATTTATGATAAAACCATAGATTTTGGTTCTAAAACCACACAATATAAAAACCTGCTAAGATTTGCTGTAAAGCGAAAATATGAAGAAGGAGAAAAACAGTATTTATTGGTGAGCTCCGGAGGAGAAATAAAAAGCCAAACGTATCTAAGTAGAATTATTGAAAATATCAATACCATATTACAGCTATCTCCTATATCTCAGTTGGAAAGAAAAGATTTATTCACCTTTATGGGGCAAGGAAAATACAGGCTAAGAGTTATCCCAGAAAATATTGTTATAGATCAAACACTATTAGAAGAATTCAATAAATCCTTGTAATTGGTTGGTTTTTAGTGATTGTTATTATTTGTGATTGCTTGTGTGACAATTACAATTTACTATAATTAGCTATTTTTTAGAACTTCCCTTTTAATTATCGCCAAACTATTCATGATTTGTGTTACAAATAATTTAAACACATTATATGAGCGTAGATCAAAACACAATAGATAAGCAGGAAGTATTAGGACACCCCAAGGGATTGTTATACCTGTTTTTTGCAGAATTATGGGAGCGATTTTCATTCTATGGAATGAAAGCACTTTTAGTGTTATATATGACCAAGCATCTTTTATATTCTGATGATAAATCTTTTGGGGTAATGGCGGCATATATGTCTTTAGTATATGTAACCCCAATGATCGGAGGTATTATTGCGGATAAATATTTAGGATATAGAAAATCCATTTTTTTAGGAGGGGTTTTAATGGCAACAGGGCACTTTTTTCTTACCATCGAAACCCCTTTGTTTTTTTATGGATCTCTGGCCTTGATAATTGTTGGAAATGGTTTTTTTAAACCTAATATATCCACTATGGTAGGAACTCTTTATGAAGAAGGAGACAAGAGAAGAGATTCTGGGTTTACTATTTTTTATTTAGGAATTAATTTAGGAGGAGCTATAGCACCATTGTTATGCGCATGGTTTGCAGAGATTTATGGCTGGCATTATGGATTTTTGTTAGCAGGGATAGGGATGCTTGTTGGTTTATTAGTTTTTAAACGAGGTACCCAATTAGCCGTTTTTGGAGATAAAGGTTTGGTACCCGATATAAAGAATTATGAAAAAAAGATTTATGGACTTAATAAAGGGGGTAGAATTTGGTTTCTTGCATGGTTATCGGTTCCTGTATTTGCATTAATAGTAAAATTTAATGAATTTGAGCATTATCTGGTGTGGGTTGCATCTTTGTTTTTGATAGGATATATAGGGTATATACTAACAAAAGTAAGTGTCAAGGAACGAAAAAGATTACTAGTCGCAGTATATTTTACTACGCTATACGCAATTTTTGCAGCAGTATTTGAACAAGCAGGAAGTTCCCTTACATTATTTGCAGATAGAAATGTAGATTTAATAGGTATTAATGCAGCACAAACTAATAGTATAAATTCTACATGGATAGTACTGCTGGCGATTCCTTTTGCAATGTTATGGACGTTCTTAAGTAAGAAAAAATCTAACCCTCATTCTGCTATTAAATTTGGATTGGGGATGTTGTTTCTGGGATTAGGGTTTTTGATTTTTGGGATGTCTGCCCAAGAAGTTAATGAATATGCAAAAACCCCTATGTTTTATTTAATTTTTGGATACCTTATTTTAACTATAGGAGAACTGTTTTTATCTCCTATAGGGCTTTCAAAAATCACAGAGTTATCCCCAATAAAATATGCTACTTTTATTATGGGAGTCTGGTTTTCGGCCAATTTTTACGGGCATTTTTTTGCAGGAAAAATAGCAAAGCTTACCACAGTAAGAGAGGGAGAAACAGGAGTGTTTTCTAAAGGCTTTTTTGGCACCATTAGTGAAACAATTACAGGGCTGTCTGGTACAACAGCAAATGGAGATAATGCAGAGGCTTTTCAGCAATTATATTCTTATGTATCAGTATATGCCAATTTTGGAGTTATTACTATGATTATAGGTGTTGTAGCAATTTTAATAGCACCAATCATAAAAAAACTAATGGTAGGGATACAGTAGTAAATACAATATTTTTTTAAAGCTTAAAAAATTATAGAGCACTTATAACCTCTGGGGCGTTACGTATCTTAGAGGTTTTTTTTTATCTTCTCGTACTAATTTAACTTCGAAACAGAACTTGCTAACCCTTTATTTTTTGCTGCTCAAAAAACAGGGGTCTGACTATACTTTGTAGCTTCAGTACAGGTGCTTGGTATTATATCAAGTCTGACACAATTTTTTGTTTTGGGCAAGCAAAAAGCAATACCATATTGTTTATATGTAATTTGAAGGTTAAATTAATTACTTAAAAAAAGAGAATCCCCTCTATCCTTTCGGTTTTTAACACTTATCAATTTAGTCTTGACACTTATCCGTATAATCAATGCGATTATAAATCAAAGGTTTTTAAAATATAAAAGCAACATACTTTTGATATGTAATACAACCAAAAAGTACCTATACACTCTTAATAAACCTAAATAGTTATGAATATCAAAACGTTAAACCTTCTCTTTAATTTACAGCATTTCTGTAAAAAATACTTCAACAAATACTAAAGTCACAGCACTTTTTTTTAAATCAACAATAAGAAAAAAATAGTATCTATTGAAAATAAAACTACTCATGTTTTTATGTAGCATCACTTCTATAGTTTATGGACAAAACCTAGATCAAATAGGTAAAGCCCCATTACTTAAAATTAATGGAGGTGTATCTGCTAATTCTGTATATTATGCAGGAACAGCCAATAGAGAACCACTAACATATTTTGTTAATGGTAATCTCAATTTTAATATTAGTGGTATTTATAATATTCCATTATCCTTTTCCTATACCAATCAAAAATTTGAACACAGCACACCTTTTAAGATAAATCGTTTAAGTATTCATCCATCTTACAAATGGGTAACAACACATATAGGAGATGTTTCGATGACATTTTCACCCTATACGGTTAGTGGTCATCAATTTACAGGATTTGGCACTGATTTAACCCCCAATGGGCCTTTTAAAGTAAGTGCGTTTTATGGCAGGTTGCTAAAAGCTACAGAATATGACATAGAGTTTCCTCAAGCTATTCCTGCATATAAAAGAATGGGATATGGTATCAAAGGGTCGTATGAATTTGATAAGTTTTCTATAGGGCTTATATTTTTTAAAGCTCGTGATGAGGTAAAATCACTTGATACTCCAATACCCGAAGAACTAAATTTGGATCCTAAAGAGAATCTGGTTGCAAGTATCGAATCAAGTGTTAAGGTTACCAAAAACCTCACCTTTAATGTAGAAATAGCACAAAGTGCCGTAACCGAAAATATACAAAATCAACAAGGTAGTACAACTACTAATGCGCTGGGTGTTTTAATAAACAAAAATGCATCTACCGATTATTATACAGCATTTAATAGTGATTTTACGTATTCCTATGGTAAAGGTAGTGTAGGAGTTGGATACGAAAGAATTGATCCGCAGTATAGAACTTTTGGAGCGTACTATTTTAATAATGATCTTGAAAATATTACCATTAATGCAGCTCAGGAGCTATTTAATGGTAAGGTATCTCTGGCAGTCAATGCAGGACTACAGCGAGATGATCTTAAAAACGAAAAAGAATCCCAATCCAATAGGGTCGTATCTGCAATTAATACTACTATTAAAGCATCAGAGAAGATGACTATTGGTGCGTCGTATTCAAATTTTCAATCCTATACTAATGTTAGAAGTGTTTTTGACGAAATAAACCAAGTTGATCCTTTACAGAACCTGGATACTCTGGATTTTAAACAAGTATCCCAAAACGCATCCTTACAATTTGGATATATCGTATCACAAACCAAACAGAAGCAACAAAATGCAGGGTTCAACTTAACCTATCAAACTACCAAAGATGCGCAAGGAACTGCCGCAGCGACCAATACAAAAACAAACTTTTATAACGCAGGAGCAAATTATACTATTGCATATCCAGAAAAAACACTAACCATTAATGGAGCCTTAAATGTAACGTATAATAGCATACTGGGTAATGATGCATTAACCTATGGTCCCACAGTATCTGTAAACAAACAGTTTTTTGATAAAAAATTAAGGACCGGGCTTTCTGCTTCCTATAACGAAAGTCTGACTAACGGGGATTCACAAGGTAATGTGATCAGTTTTAGAGGTAATGCCGGATATGTATATAAAGAAAAGCATAATCTTAGTCTTAGCGCACTAACCTTATTGCGTAATACTCCAAACGTATCAAGCGCCAATGATTTTACAGTCACTTTTGGCTACAGCTATTCTTTTGATGTTAAAAAACCAGATCTGGGTTTTAAAAGAAAAACCTCGGAAGAAGAAATACAGAAAAAACCAAAAGATACCCTTCAAAAATTAGAAGAGAAACTAGAGAAAGAAAATTATTATCGTTTCAGGTATAGAAACGAAATATATGAAGGAAATGCCAATAGTATAGTACAAAAAATTGAAGCAGTAACACAGCGACATTATTTTAAACATGAAGATGCTTTTGCCAGAGATACATTACAAGTACAATTATCCAAAATAAAACAAAGAGCAGTAGCAGATACAGACTTTAAAGAAGCAGCTTTTGATTATTTGGACGATGTGTATCACCGCAAAGATTTTATACTACCGTATAATGAAAGCCTTCAATATGCTTTGCTTAGCTTAAGAAAAGAACTTCTTGATAAAGACGAATCCATGCGTGAAGAGTATGTACAGGCAAAAGATGCCCTCGAATCACACTCTTTATATACTGTAAAAGCATCTGAACATAAAACATACAGTAAAACAGAGCAAGCGCATTATAAAAAAATACAAAAAGAATACGCTGTACAAGCAGAACGATTAGAAGCCTATCTCTTTTTACGATTTGAAGTAGACAAACTTTTGAATGATCGAGGTATAGATCATAAAAAGAAGCGTGTTACCCAAATAAAAGAAATGACAAGAGAGAATGCATTTCAGATGTATTCAGAAACTAAGAATATAGATACAATTACCCAATATCTTCAAGGACAAATCATCGGTTACTTTGATACGCTATATCAAAGTACAGAGGAGGTTATGGAGGATATTAAAAAGTAATATATGAAAAAACAAGTACTACTTTTATTAATCACATGTTTGCAGGTTACTTTTTTAGTAGCTCAAAACTTTCCTGTTCGGGTAACTCCCCAGGTCATACCACCGTACCCAACAAATTTTTCGGGCTATGCTAACCCTACTGTGGTAAATAGCCCGATCAGAGCACAGTTAATATTAAATGATATAACCTCACCAACCCGAAATGTACGGCTAGAAGTTTCTATTACAGGAAACGGAATACAAGCTAAAAGTGCTCCGGTAGTTGTTGGGGCACCAAACCTAACGCTAGATGCAGGAATACCATTACAACTTACGATCGCAGAATTAGCTCCTTATTTTGAAAGGCAAAACCTGCAAGGGATTTCATCGGCACAGTATAATAGTTCGCTACCCGACGGGAGCTACCAATTTTGTTTTGATGTCTATGATATACATACGGGTAATAGAATGTCTAGAACCACTTGCACAACTGTTTTTTTAATCAATAATGATCCTCCATTCTTAAATAAACCAGATAACGAATCCAGAATAACAGAGCATACCCCAACCAATATTATTTTTCAATGGACACCAAGACATGTCAATGTCCCCAATATATCCTATGAGTTTAGTATGGTAGAGGTGTGGGATACTTATATCAACCCCCAGGCGATATTTGTATCCTCTCCACCTTTATATAAGGAGACAATCAGCAATACTACCTTACTATACGGTCCTATGCAACCTTTATTGCTGCCAGGAAAACGATATGCCTGGCGGGTACGGGCTTTTACCACCAATAACGGAGAAGAAGTTTCGGTTTTTAATAACTACGGCAATAGCGAGATTTTTTGGTTTGATTATCAAAAAAACTGTGAGATCCCGACAAGTATCAAAGTAGAAGATGTACAACTAGGTCGTGCTACGATTAGTTGGACAGGGCACCCCAATCACTTAGACTACACCATACATTATCGAGAATCCGGAAGCAAAGAATGGTACAAAAAAACTACCCCTAGAGAATACATCACCATAGATGAATTTAAGCCAGATACCGTCTACGAGTATAAAATTGCAGGTAATTGTGCAGTAGATAGTTTTGGAGAATCCACTATAGAAAACTTCAGAACAGTAAGCGAAGAGGTATCAGACTATACTGCCTGTGGTATTGAGGCAGATCCTGTAGATCTTTCTAATCAAGAATTACTAACAGAACTATATCCCAATGATATTTTTACAGCAGGAGATTTTCCTGTATACGTAAAAAAAGCATCCGCTTCTGGTGACAGTTTTACCGGAGAGGGGTATATCAGTACCCCGTGGCTAGCCACAGTGCGAATCCCGGTAACCTTCGAAAATATAAAAATCAATACCGATAACAAATTGGTAGCAGGTGTAGTAAGTACAACCTACGACCCTAATTGGGACAGTATTATAGATACAGATGATATTATCGAAAAAATTGTTGGAGATGATGGGGATATAGATGTAATTAGGGTAGATGCTGATATTACCGATGTACAGGTTGCTGCCGATGGCAGTATCACTCTGATTACCTCTGAAGGAGTAAAAATAGAACAACCCGGCGGGCAAGATGTAGTCTTTGTAGATAAAACAAACGAAACCTGGTCGGTAAGTGAAGATGGTAAAGTTACCAAAGGGCAAATGGCTGATGGCGGACCTGCAACTTCTCATAATACCAATGGTGTAGGAAGCGGTGGGGTAAACGAAATCACTTCTGCCGATGTTACCGTAATATTTATAAAATCAGGATATTACTCGTATGATGAAGCACCCCAAAATGCAGGAGGTACACTGGCGGATCAATACGATAAAGTGCCGGTAACAGGTGGTAATGCGTATATAATACCTTATAAAGCGATCTCGAATATAGGTACATATTCGTCGGATATTATAAAAGCCAAGGCTACTTTTAATACCAGTACATATACCAAAGAGGATATCGTTTTTAAAACCAAAGAAGGAATTAAGATTCCTTTTACGTGGAATACAGAGGGAGATGTTGCCACGCTATCGCTTAAAAAGCAATTTGATTTTGGTAAACAGCAGATCATTGCTACCATAAAACCAAAAGATAGTACTCAAAAACATGAAGTAGCAGGAGTGGCCAACCTATGGCATCTGGCATCCCAAGAGGTAACCGATATCAATGTTACAATAGTAAGTGTAAATAATGCAAAAATAGCGCCCAATATAAAAGATCAGATTAATGCAATCTATAACCAGGCAGGGGTTCATTTTACGATGTCTGCCGAGGAGAAGCTAACTATAGATAACACTATATGGGATCTTAATGGAAATGGTAAACTCGATATAGGAGACAGTGGATTACTAGCCCAGTATACCGAAGAAGAACGGGCGATCAAAAACTATTTTAAAACCCAAACTACCTATAATCCCAAGACTTATTACATTTTTGTGTTGGGAGAAGATATGTCACCATCAAAACCAGGGGTAAACGGTTTTATGCCTCTTAAAAGGCAATACGGGTTTATATTCAATCAGAATAGCCAAGTTCATACCATAGCTCACGAATTAAGCCATGGGATATTTGGTTTAAAACACCCTTTTACAGAGTATAACACTACCAAAGGAGCTACCGATCTACTAATGGATTATGGAGATGGTACTGCATTTACCCACATGGATTGGGAAAAAATGCATGCGCCGGGGATACAGTTGTACTTGTTTCAGGACGATGAGGATGGAGAACAGATTTCTACTGGTCTAGAATATTTAAAAGATTTTGCAAACAGAGATAAAAATAACAAGATTATATCCTATTCTTTTATTACTCCTTCTAATAAGGTGGTAACCCTTCCTCCTAATGTTACAGATGTTAATTTTTCTACTTATGATGCATATTACAACATCAAATCAGGGAAAAACTCAGGTAGTCATGCTCCATTAGGAAGTTTGTTGGGGTTTACCTTAAACAAAAAATATTATTCCTTTAAGATAAACGACAACCAATCGGCTTATGTAAATACTAATGATCCAAAAAATAAAGAAAAGTATACGGATACATATACTAAAAACATAGAGAATCTTACAGATGCTATTATAGCCCTTCCATACTATAATACAGAGGCTGAAGAAATAGAACTTTATGTTAATAAAATGGAAATTGAAGCTAGCCAAATTAGAAGTAAAACTAATGATGTGACTTATTTTGGTGCTATATCATACAATTTTAGTGTGGTCAAAGATTTTAACAACCCAAAAAGTGTTGTTGGAGGGTATTATTTATCAGGAACTCATAAAGGAAAACAAATTAAAGATGTTGACTATATTGAATTAACTCCCTTTGCTGAAGGGTTTTTGGAATCTTTCTCTGAAGATTTAGTAAAAGAAGGAAGCATGTTTGCTCCAGTAATCATTTCTGCTGCGTTGGTTTTTTCTAGTAATGAAGCCCTTGAAAAACTAATAGAATGCGAAGTTCTAGACATAACAAATAATCAAAAAAGATCGTTAGCCCAAATCCAAAAAAGCAATAAACGTTTTGTTCCGCTATTAAGTTTAACTAAAACATTTAGAACAGAGGATTCACATCTTCATAGAGAAGCACAATTTAAACAATTATTAGACTATTACTTTAAGTTAAGGGAGTTATTGAAATTTCCAAGTAAGGTAGATGAACTTCATAAAACCCTTAATGCAAAATTATCTGCAACCACAATGACACCTGCAGAGATTGTAGAATTAGTAAACAATTCTACTTCCTGTGCTTTAGAAAACATCACTTTTGAAAATAGGATTAATGCCATCAAAAAATTAACAGAAAGTCATAGTACATTTTTTGATTCTGGAGAAGAAAAAGCAATGGTAAATCTATTGAGTGCAGTAACCTATAATGGCCAGGCAAAGCTACTATTGACCGAATTGTTTAAGAAGGATAATTCTAAATTGTTTAGAAAAATATTAGAGCATACCAATTTTTCAAATCATGAAAAGTATATTAATAAAATTACAGAGATATACAAGATTGATAATACAGGAGTAAAACCAGCAAAAAAAATATCGCTTAAGAAACTTGATGAAGGATTAGGAGAAGAGTATACAGATATTGTATTTAATCCCAAAGATGGATCTTTATCTATTGATTTTGTACGGGACCCACAATTTTCAAGTAGGGAAAGAATATCTTATAAGTTTGACTCTTTGGATGAACTAGTAGAGGTCACATTTCCAGTAAGTAACTCATACATTAAATATAAAAATGGGCAGAAAAAAGATGAAACAGTACAATTACCTGCTTATTATCTTGAATATTTAATAAATAAGCATAATAAAGATCAGTTAATGACAGCGGTTAGGGTATTTGGTAACTTGGTTGCGATTATGACAGCAGTTCCAACAGGAGGCCAGTCAATAACCTTAGTATCTGGGATTAGTGCGGCAATAGCTACAGCCGATATGGTCATGGTATTTAGTGAAGAAGCTTTAAAGCAAACAGAAGACGGTAAGAAATTTGTAAATATATGGACCGCGATTACAATGATAGAAGGAGGAGTTGGTTTAAGTAAACTGGGTATTGCAATGACCAAAAAAGGAGCAAATGCGGTAACAAAAATAAGTTTTGATTTTAGCAAATTTGATAATATTAAAGACCTGTCCATAGTACAAAGAAGAGAAGTTTTAAAACAATTAAGAAAGGTTCCTTCACTATTATCTAATTTAGGAAACACTGCTGTAACAACCATGTTTACTACCAATATTTTATCCAAATTAGAAGCTAGCTTACTAAATGCAAGCTTTAACACAATTAAACAAGCAAAACTAAAAGTTACGGATTGGACTCAGGGAAGTATAGTAATAGGTAGCAAATTGTATAAGCTATTAAAAATATCACATTCTTCTAATGGATCATTTTCTAAGTTTTTAAATATCAGAAAAACAACCAAATCAGGCGATGAATTAGTAGGGGTATTGGATGATATCCGGTATCAAAAACCGAACAGCAATAGTATTGCAGAAGGAGATGTTGCCATATATAAAACTGCCGATGACGTTGTGTGCGTGAGAGTGTTGGATAATGATTCTAGAATGGTTGATTTCTTAAAGTATTTAGAGGGGAACCCTAGTTTTAAAGCTAATTATGAAGGGCTATCTAAAGAATTACAGACATTGTTTAGAAATGATTTTATGAATTCTTCAGATGATGTATGGAAAGCACTAAATGAGAAAAATTCAGCTCTGTTTGAAGGTTGGAAAAACTTTAGAAAAAATAATCTTGACTCCGTTTTTTGTAAATAAGAATAATAATGATGAAAAGAATTTTAAGAAACTTATTACTAATACTATTTTTTGTTACTTCTGTTTATCAAAGTAATGCAAATGGACCATGCCCTATAGCAGAGGCCATGGTTAAAGATTATGATATTCCCGGGATTAAAAAGTTTCTTAGCGAAGATCCTGCTGCATATAGTAAATATGAAAGCTTGTACAACACGGGAGACTTCTTTAAAACACTTACAAGAAGCAAAACCCAAAATGGGTTAAAAATTAAAATATTAACGGATTTAAGTATAGATCAAATCAAATTATTTGCAGCTGATTTTAAAACAATATCATCTCAAAGACTTGCAAAATTTGCCAAAGATCCAAATGTTGTCGAGGCATGGAAGGCTTTAGAAAAATCTCCAAGAATTCGTGTAAAGGAAGGGAATTTAGAAATCTTATCTAAAATAAGATCGAGATCTTTTGGAGACGATTTTTTTAAAGAAGTGGCCCAGTTAATTCAGAAAAGCAATGTCAAACAAAAGTTAATAGATAATCTTGCTAAGGCAGATGAGATTTTTAAGACAGATATACAAAACATAAAATATACGGCTGCAAAATTATCTGGGGAATTAGAAATTACCAACAAGCATACCAAAGAATTAATAGCGACTATTACAAATGGTAAATTAGGGAAGAACAAGTTTTTAGCACAAGGTACGAAGATTGGAGATGAACGTTATAATTTACTTCAGGATGGTAATGTAATTGGGTTTTGGAAAACATCAAATATAGGAAGTGTTGTTAGTAATGTTTTTTTCAAAAATGCAGATGAGTTTTCGAATACTTTTGATAGAGCAGGTAATTTAAGTCAAACAATCAGAAACCAAGCCTTTGAATTATATAAGCAAGGAAACTGGAAAGATCTCGAAGAGTTATTCAAGCAATATAATTTGAATGGAGGATGGCCTCCTGCTTACGGGGGGTATAATATAAAAGAGATTTCGATAAGGGCTGGTGATAAGTTTGATCGTTACGGTGGAGCCTTGAGTCATTGGGATGGAACAGGTTTACCTCCTTTGGGAGGAGAGTTTACAAGCCCAATAGTAAATGGTAAGCGTTATAGTTTTGGCCAACGAGCTTTAAATAAAGCAGAAAAGGACTATGATTTTTATTATGAAATAGAAGTTCTTAAAGACTTACCTTTTAAAGCAGAAATTGCAGATGTAATACCATGGTTTGGTCAGGTAGGAAAAGGAAAACAAGCTTTTTGGAAAATAGATAAAGGAGCTAATGGTTATCCAAAAACATGGAACCAATTAGTAGAAGAGGGATATGTAAAGATAACGATTAAAAAATCTCCGAATAGCAAATATTCTAAACTGGGAAATATTGTTATTTCTACAGACTTTTTCAAAGATGCAGACAAATTTGCAAAGACTTTTAATAAGGCAGGTAATGTTAATCAGTCAATTATAGAGGAAGCTTATATTTTATATGCAAACCATAGTTGGAAAGATCTCGAAGAGTTATTTAAGCAATATAATTTGAATGGAGGATGGCCTCCTGCTTACGGGGGGTATAATATAAAAGAGATTTCGATAAGGGCTGGTGATAAGTTTGATCGTTACGGTGGAGCCTTGAGTCATTGGGATGGAACAGGTTTACCTCCTTTGGGAGGAGAGTTTACAAGCCCAATAGTAAATGGTAAGCGTTATAGTTTTGGCCAACGAGCTTTAAATAAAGCAGAAAAGGACTATGATTTTTATTATGAAATAGAAGTTCTTAAAGACTTACCTTTTAAAGCAGAAATTGCAGATGTAATACCATGGTTTGGTCAGGTAGGAAAAGGAAAACAAGCTTTTTGGAAAATAGATAAAGGAGCTAATGGTTATCCAAAAACATGGAACCAATTAGTAGAAGAGGGATATGTAAAGATAACGATTAAAAAATCCCCAAATGGGAAATATCTAAAATTTAAAGATGTTGTTATAGATGGTAATTAAAGTAAATAGCATTGATGAAATTGATTATTCATTATATGGAGAACATATTATTAAAAATATTTCTGAAGTAACATTAGGAAATTTTAATAAAAATAATATTCCATTAAAATTTCAATATAACAGTAATTGGAGTGTAAAGCATACCTGTAGTTGTTGTAAAAAAGTAATTAGTTTTGGTGAAGGAAACTCATCTGTTCATGTAAAATATTTTAAAACAAAATATTTATGTTCAAAATATTATACCGAGGATTTCTTAAAATTTTTCCCAGATCTTTTTAAAGATTCAAGCCTAAAGTATTTTGAAGATGAAATATATGTCATTTGCAATGGTGTTTTTCAGGAAAATTATCCTGTAACATCTTCATTGTTAGTTATGTATTATGAGTGTTTAGAGTGTAATTCGACATATTTATGCAGAATTAATCAGGTATATCCTATAGAACCTGAAAGAAATAATCCTTACGGAAGTCCAGGGATAATCGTTATTGATGAAATAATTCAAATAGAAGTAGTTGGAGGTAAAACTTTTTCTGATTTACAGAATTTTCATAGACAATAATTATTGATGAAATTATTAAAAATGTACTCCTCAAAAAGGAGCGCACAAGGAGGGGGTTTGCTTGATAGAGAGAAACAAGAGGATAAAATGGAGAAGGTAATGAAGATAAAAATGGATATAAAATTGAAGTTATACTAATTTGCCACACAGTGCTTTTACACTGAGCTTGTCGAAGTGTTGCCAAAATGTGATAGCCCTAAATGCGATAAGAATTAAACATAGATAATACAAAATTATATAGGAGAAATACTATGAAACAGTTTTACCTTTTAATTACCCTAATTATATCGACGCTCTCTTTTGCAGCTACCGGAGATCATACCAAAGATCCGGTAGCCAAAAAGGGAGAAACAGTACGACCACCAGTAGTAATGCGTCGCTCGTTTGCCAGTCTGGATACCAAAATCGAAAAAAACATACAACAACTAGTAGCAAAAGCCTCGGCACGAGAGTTTCAGCCCGATGAGTTATTTACACGTTTTGATAGCGATACTACAGCAATCAACCTTAGAAAAAAAGCAGAACAGGTAATTAATGAACTGGTAGAAGGCGATAAGTTTCTTGAGAACTTAACACAATACCTTACTGGGCAAACCCCTGTTACTTTGCCTATCGGAATCAAAAAAGAAGTAGGGAACTCACAATTTATCATGGGAGTTAGTAAAATAGAGATTGGTACAGAATACTCAGAACTAGAGATATTTGTACGAATCATGCTCCCTCAAATAGACGAACAAGGGAAACAGCGAGAACTATTTTTTGGTGCCAGCGGAGTAAAACTATCCCATAAAGGAGGATTGTTTGGGGATGCAGATCTGGTATTATTGGGAGATGTAGGAATCCCGTTTCAAGGTAAAGAAGTCCTTATGGTACTCAAAGGTGGTTTTGATTTAAAAACAGGTAATCTGGATAAAAAAACCTATGTAACCATTGATTGTAATGGATTCAAAGAATTAGGACTGGCAGTAGATGTAGAGTTTTCCAGAAAGAAAATCTTACCAGTTAAAGCAGATAATACAGTAGATCATACTACAATACCAGGTACTACAATAAAGAAAAAAGTAACCACCAGTTTTGAAGTGGTCGCTACCGATTGGAACGATATTTTGGTAGAAGTAAACCTGCCTCGTTTTCAGGTGCCATCCTTAAAAAATACCATTTTTGAGTTGAATACAGCAGTTTTTGATTTTAGTGATACCCGTAACTCATCCAATATACAGTGGCCAAAAGGATATCAAGAAAAATATCTCATATCTGGTGAAGAAAACCTATGGCATGGCGTATATGTAGAATCCCTTACCGTGGTATTACCCAAGCAGTTTCAAAAAAAAGGAAGTAGTAAACGTATTTCTTTTGGTGCAGAAAAAATGCTGATCGATGCCAATGGAGTCTCAGGAACTTTTAAAGGAGAAAATATTTTGCCCATTAGTGTAGGAAATGCAGATGGATGGCAATTTTCTGTAGATAGGTTTCAGGTTACATTTATGGCAGGTAACCTAACTGCTGCTGGGTTTGGTGGAGCCATTGTACTACCGGTAACTACAGAAACCGTATCAGGATCACACACAGAAAAGTTTGTAAACAGTGATGGTGTAGAACAAATTCGATTAAAGAAACAAGGAAATGAGTCTGGAGGGGGGAGTCAGGTAATTGCCTACAACGCATTAATCGATCCGGTAAATGAAGAGTATGTCTTAAACGCCAGCCCTGGCAAAAATATAGCCTTTGATATTTTTAAAGCCAAAGCTACCATAGCTGCCAATAGTATGATAGAATTACGATTAAGTAAAGGCACATTTAAACCCAAAGCCATACTGCATGGTAATATGGCAATCAAAGGATCTAATAGTGGATCGACTACCAAGACTGCCACAGCAGATTTTGAAGGCATCACATTTCAGGATTTTCAATTACAAACCGTAAGCCCGATAATACAAATTGGGTATGCAGGATATAGTGGAGAGGTTAAAATAGCTAATTTTCCTGTAACTATATCCGAGATTGGGATTCGTGCTCAGGATAATATAGCCGCACTAGATTTTAAAATAAATATCAATTTGATGGATAGTGCTGGGTTTAGCGGTGCTACCAGTCTATCTATTGAAGGCGGTATGCCTAAAGGTGAAGGATTCCAAAAATGGAAGTTCAAACGTATTAAACTGAAAAGGATAGAACTAGCCGCCGATATAGGTTTTAAAATAAATGGTTTTGTAGACTTTAGAGAAGACGATCCCGTATATGGCGATGGGTTCGCCGGGCAGGTAACTGCAGAGTTTAGTGGTGGGATTGCGGTAAAGATCAATGCTACATTTGGTAAAAAAGAGTTTAGATATTGGTATGTAGATGGTTTGGTAAGTGGTTTGGATATCCCTGTACCAACAGGAATAAGTATTACAGGGTTTGGAGGAGGAGCCTCGTATCGAATGAAGAAAGAAGGCTTTAGTTCTGCAATAAGCCCGGGAGCTTCTGGAGCAGAATATATACCAGATAAAAACTCGGGCTTAGGAGTTAAGGCAATGATGTTATTTACAGTAACAGGAGGTAGTAGTGTTGCCAATGGAGGCTTTGGTTTTGAGATCGCATTTAACACCAATGGGGGGATTAATAGGGTGAGTTTATATGGAGAAGCACACATGATGCAATTACCTGGATTTGATGATGCTGAAAAAGAAATAACTAAAAACCTAAAGGGTATTGTAGAAAAAGAATCCAATATGTCTCCCGCCATTCAAAATCAATTAAAGCAAAATGACCTTATTGGCGCTTCAAAAGCAATTTACCCGGCAACCATGCAAGGGCAAAAAGGATTGAATGCTTATGTGGCTATAGAATTTGACTTTACAGCAAACACTTTTCATGGTACTTTCGAATTATATATCGATGTATTAGGAGGAGTGCTTAAAGGAGTAGGTGATGGTGGTCGTGCAGGATGGGCAGTAGTACATTTTGGTCCGGGAGAATGGTATATTCATGTAGGAACCCCAACCGATCCTATCGGGTTAAAAATGGGAGTGGGGGATATCGCATTACGATCAGAAAGTTATTTTATGCTGGGAGATTATATGCCGGGATCACCACCACCACCTGCACAAGTAGCAGAAATATTAGGACTGGACACTTCTGCTTTGGATTATATGCGGGATGAAAATGCCTTAAAAGGAGGCCGTGGAATCGCTTTTGGATCCAGATTTAGTTTCGATACCGGGGATATAACCTTTTTAATCTTCTATGCTAGCTTTCAGGCAGGTTTTGGATTTGATATCATGATAAAAGATTATGGAGAAACGATTTGTAGAGGCAGCGGACAAATAGGGGTAAACGGTTGGTATGCCAATGGGCAAGCCTATGTATATCTGCAAGGAGAAATGGGGATCAATATCAAATTTATGGGCGTACGTAAAAAGATACCTATAATCAAAGCAGGTGCAGCAGCCCTGTTACAAGCCAAGTTGCCTAACCCAACCTGGTTTAGAGGATATCTGGGTGGATATTATAACCTGTTGGGAGGAGCGATAAAAGGACGTTTTCGTTTCGAATTGCAATTTGGTGAAGAATGTGATGTGATTAGCAGGGGAGGATCTCCATTAGACGGTATGAAAATCATTGCCGATATAAAACCAACAGACAATGCATCGGCAGTAGATGTATTTGCAGTACCACAAGTAGCTTTTAATATGCAGGTAGAGCAACCAATAGAGCTTGAAGATGATGAAGGGAGGTTGCGAAAATATCGTTTTAAAATCGATGAATTTTATCTCAAAGATGAAACAGGACAACAGATCAAGGGAGCGCAAAGTTGGAATTCTTCTAACGACCTATTGAGTTTTACTTCTGATGAAATTTTACCACCACAAAAAACTATGCAATTATATGTATCGGTAACCTTTGAAGAACAGATTAATGGTACATGGACAGCGATCAAGGAGAATGGAAAAGTGGTAAAAGAAGAAGAAAAAAGAACTTTTACTACAGGTACAGCACCAGATTATATACCAATGTCTAATATTGCGTATTGCTATCCAGTGGTAGGGCAAAAATATTTCTTCCCCAAAGAGCATAACAGTGCCTATGTAAAATTAAAAAGAGGACAAGGATACCTCTTTACTATTGATGCAGGGTGGTCACAACGTGCTTATTTTGCAGATGAATATGGCAATGCTTTAGAGAGTTCACTATCCTATAATTCAGGAGAGCAAAAAGTGATGATCCCTTTACCAATACTAGAAAACACAAAGCCCTATACAATGACTTTGTTAACTCTTCCTCCTGCAGCAGTATCCAGTGGTACATCAGATAGTTATACCAAAAAAAATCTGGGTGACGGAGAGAGTACTATAGAAACCAAAACTGTAAGTATCGATGGGTTATCGACCAATCCAGAAACTATAGAAATGTTAACCTATAAGTTTATAACCAGTACACATAATACATTTAGAGAGAAAATAGAGAGTAAAGATCTTATTTCTCCATTGCGTGAAATTATTTATGCAGATGTACACAAGTTAAAAGCTGTAGTAGCAAATACCGAGCCTTTTGACCTAACAGAACTGGTAGGAACTAAATATAGTGAAGAAAAACCATTGGTACAGGTAGAAGCTGTATTAGATGATTACTATTACATACACGAAATTTATCCGCTGATTTATAAAGAGTATCCCTTGCAACCACAATTTACAGTAAATAGAGATGTTTCTAAATTAGGGTTACCTCCTAAGAAAGGAATGGATCAACTAACGTGGTATCAAACCTATTTAGAACATGATCCAAATAGTAAGTACTTACGGGAACGGTTACCACACTCATATAATTTGCCAGTATATTATAAATCAGATTTTATAGATATTCAATATAAAGTAGTAAATGCCTATTTAGGAAACTCGGAACAGTATCAATCCGAAATAAGGAAATATAATCATATCATAAATGGTGTTTTTCCATATATAAAATCAGGAGATTATAATAGTAAGTATACATATATATTACCAGGAGGGATTAATGGAACGCAAAATAGGTTTATATATATAAACCCTAAATAAAACAAACAATAGAGTTATAACAAGTGATCATACTGAGCTATTACGCTGAGCTAGCCCGAAGCGTTGCCAGAGTATTGTAAAAAAATAGAGATAGAAAAAATGAGCATTTAGATATAGAAAAATGAATAAAAAATTAATCTTACTACTAGTAATCCTATGCTATGCGCAGAAGAATGCGATTGCGCAGTCGATAGAGCAAATCCCGGAAGTAAAAGTAATTGCCAGAGCGCAAGAAGATCGTATTCTATTACGTTGGGCATTAAATACTCCTGTATCCTGGAAAAAAGGAAATCGATATGGATATACAGTAGAGCGTCATACCATTTCGAGAAATCGAAAAACACTACCACAACCCGAAAAAATAATCATTGCCCAGAATTTTATGCCCGTTCCTATGGCAGAATGGGAAGGGATTGCAAATACAAGTGATAAAGGAGCAATTATGGCACAGGCATTATGGGGAGAGAGTTTTGTGGTCGAAGGTGGTGATGGGTTAGCTACAATGGTCAATAGAGCAGAAGAACAACAGCAGCGTTTTGCCTTTGCACTATATGCAGCAGATCAGGATTTTGATATCGCCCAAAAAGCAGGGCTAGGATATGTAGATACTACAGTAAAACCTAATGAGAAATATCTGTATAAAGTCATTTCCAATATCCCGGAATTCGAACTAAAAACAAAAGAAGGTGGGGTATTTATAGGTATTATCGATCATGAGCCATTACCAGAACCGATAGATTTTGTAGGGGTTTTTCAGGAAGGGAATACTTTATTGAGTTGGAATTCTAAACTTCTCAAAAACACCTATAATAGCTATGTTGTTGAACGATCTAATGATGGAAATAGCTATAGACGCTTGGATGATATACCCTATGCAGCAATACATAAACCAAATAAAGAGAATAACAGAACAATATACATAGATTCTATAGCAAATAATACCGAGTATTTTTATAGAATTAAAGGAGTTACTTCTTTTGGCGAAATTGGTCCGGTATCTAATGTTGTATCTGGATCAGGGAAAAAAGTACTTAAGTATGTACCGCACTTAACCACAAAAAATCTATCCTCAGAACACGAGGTAGAACTGCATTGGGAGTTTCCTGTAGAAGGAGAAGAAGACATTACAGGGTTTACACTCAAAAGAGCAGATACAGATAAAGGAGCATACAAACCAGTTGTAACTCATATTCCTGCAACAGCCAGAAAAGTAAAATACACAAAATTAAGAACTACTAATTATTTTAAGATCACAGCCAATGGGAAACAAAATAACCAAAGAGATTCTTTTGCAATGTTGGTACAACCAGTAGATTCGATACCTCCAGAACAACCCATAGGGTTAGAAGGTGTAGTGGATAGTACAGGGGTGGTACATCTTAAATGGACTCCTAATACCGAAGAAGATCTTATGGGCTATCGTATATATCGTGGAAATTTAAAAAATGAGGAATATTCGCAAATCACACAATCTCCTCATGAGCAATATACGTATATCGATACAGTACAAGTAAATAATTTGAATAGTAAGGTGTTTTACAGGATTATTGCAGTAGATCATCGCTATAATAATTCGAAACCTTCTGAGATTTTAGAGCTGATAAAACCCGATATAATTCCTCCAACAGATCCGGTGTTTACATCCTACAGGATTGTGGATGGAGCAGTACACCTGGAGTGGGCAAACAGTTCTAGCAATGATGTAGATGCACATTATATATATCGAAAGGGGAAAGAAGACCCAAACTGGAATTTGGTGTTTCAAAGCCCAAAATTAAAGCACACTACCTTTATGGATAAAAAAGTAACAGAAGGAAAATTGTATAACTATACTATTATAGCCAGAGATCAAAGCGGTCTCGAATCAAATCCAGCCTCTCCTGTCACAGTTATAATACCAAAAACAACTTTAAAACCAGCCGTAAAAGGATTTTATGGTACTGTAAATACGTATGATAAAACAATAGAACTAAGCTGGCGGTATAAAGAAGTAGACATATCGGCATTTGAGTTATATCGTGCTGTAGGAGATGCACCTACCTCTTTATACAGAGTAATACCACAGGGTAGTACCCGATTTACAGATAGTGGATTACTCATTAATTCTGTATACAAATATATTATTAGGGTTGTATTTACAGACGGTGCCTATTCTCAACCCAGTGAAATCAACATAAAATACTGATCGTTATGAAGAACATTCATTTTATAATATTCGCCTTATTCTTTGTTTATGGAACAACCTTGTTTTCACAACATAAGTATAAATTAGAATATGATTATACTTATAAAGCCTGGTGTAATGGTGATTTCTCTTCAAGTTTTGAAGTCACTGCATTTTTTGAAGATGGTACAAACACAGTTTTATTAAAAGAAGGAGAATCTTTTAGCACTGTTAGAAAAAAAGGAATAAATGATCTCGAATTTACTCAAAAAGTTATCTCGATTGTGACAAAACATAGAATGAATAACATAAGAGATTGCGGGAACACCAGATGTGATAGATCTACTACATTTCAATTTAATGATTCTTGTATTTTAGATTTATCATCTATGAATAAATGCACAAATGGAACATCTTTAAATATAAGTACTTTAAAACTTCACTATATAGAACCCTTAAAAAACCTAAATCCTTTACCCAGAGAGATTTGTCCTGTAAGAAAAACCACCTTGAAAGCTTCTGGTTGCGATGATCAATTTTATTCAATCAACTATAGCTACAATAATATGGATTGGTTCGAGCTTATTCCGTATGGATATCATGGTGCATCTTATGACCTTGTCTATAGCAATTTTAAGGATATAGAAGGGAAAAACAATTTATATATAAGATTTGGATATTTGAACTCAACAAATCAATTTTCTGATACTATCAGTTATAATATTTTTAGTTGTTCTCCGGGTTTAGATACTGTACCTCAAGTTACCGACACTACATGTTCAGATAATAGAGACGGAGGATTTATATTGGATTTTGATCGTTCTTTTGTTACAGATGAATCTGTTTATCCAGAATTATGGATGTTGGATATTGAAAATAAATGGATTCAACAGTCCGATCCCCTTGTAAAATTCCCTATAAAATCTTCACATTTAGTTGGAGGAAACAAATACAATTGGCCATATTCTTTGGCTTCTGGACGTTATAGAGTTAGATACCAGTCTTTTTTTAAAGGAACGTCCATTGGTATCCCATCTTCTTTTTATGAGTTTACCATTGGGGCACCTTCTGCAATTACCTTTACCCTGTCCAAAACAGATCCTAAGTGCTATTCTGATAAAGGTATCATAACTATTATCAATGCTAATGGAGGTAACGGAGGATATAGTTATAGCCTTAATACTGTGAATTGGGTTCCATTTTCAGGAAGTAATACAACCATTTCTAATGTAAATCCAGGAAAAAATAGTGTAGTAATAAAAGACAACAAAGGTTGTGTGTCTGCTACAAAAGAAATCACAATAGCAAACCCTCCAAACCCGATAACCATAACAGAAACAATGAGGATGACTACTTATTTTGGAGGAAATAATGGTTTTGTCAATGTAACTGTTAATGGGAGCAATGGAGGATATAGAGCTAACTGGACAGGTCCAAATGGATATTCATCATCACAGTTTAACATAAACAATCTTTATGCAGGAGTATACACCCTTACTATAACCGATAGTAAAGGATGTAGCACATCAAAAAACTATACAATAACCCAACCAGATAAGTTACTGCTACATTCTTTATCAGTTATTAATATAGATTGTAATGGCAAAACCAATGGAGCTATTTCTATTTCAGGATCAGGAGGGTTGCCAAATTACCGATTTGAGCTTCTTAAAGATAATGGAACAGGTATGTATAACACTACAGGAGATGTGTTTAATACCAATACTTTGAGTGATGTTTTTAAAGTTACGGATCTTTCAAAAGGAAACTATAAGGTACGTCTTATCGATAATATAGGGACTACCAATCCGCAGATAGTAATAGAATCTGAAGTAATAGAAATTAAAGAACCAAATCCCATAGAATTTGTTATTACGGGTACTACAAACGTATTGTGTAAAGGAGAAGCTACAGGTAAAGCAGCCGTAACTATAACTGGGGGATGGGATAACTATATCACAGAGTGGTATAAAGACGGGGCCATTTTGTATAGTACAGTACAAAATCCTGAAAACCTTGTAGCAGGAACCTATATCCTGATTGTTAAAGGAGCTACAATTAATCCCAATTCTACAACATGCCCGGCAATTACTCCAATCGCCCAAGGAGAGATTACAATCACGGAGCCTCAGGAAAAACTAGAGATCAATACTACCAAAATTACAAGCCCAACAGCAAGTAACGCCGATGGAAGAATTGTTGTAGAAGCAACAGGAGGCGTAGGGCCATATATGTATGTGTGGAATACAGGAGAAACATCACCTGCTATTACCAATATACCAGATGGCATCTATACCATAACAGCCACAGATGCTAACGGTTGTATTGCCATAAAAGAATATATAATAGAAGAATTATCAGTGACCATAACGACTACCCCGGGAGAAGAATTGCTATGTCATGGTAATCTGGCAGGACTTACAGCCAACCCTGTAGGAGGAGATAAACAATATACCTATGCCTGGTATAATCAAAATGACTTAACAACTGTAATAGGTACAGTAGCAACAATACAAGGATTAACAGAAGGAGATTATGTGGTTACGGTTACAGATACTAATGGAGAAGGAACGTTGGTAACCTCGCCAGTATATAATATTGTAGAACCAGCATTGCTTGAGTATGAAGTTGTCACTACCCCGGTAACATGTTATGGAGGTAGTGATGGTACCCTGACCATTAATGCTACTGGTGGAACAGGTACTTTACAATATTCTATAGATAACGGTGCAAACTATCAAGGATCTAACACCTTTACCAATATATCAGGAGGATTATATCCCGTTTTGGTAAAAGATGTCAATAATTGTAGTACAGATCAAAAAGAACATTTGGTATATGCTCCCGATCCTATTCAAATAGCGAATACAGTAACAGACGTTGGTATCTATGGTCAAAATACCGGGGCTATACAACTACAGCTAAGTGGAGGAAACGAAGGATTTACCTATAGTTGGACTGGTCCTAACGGGTTTACAGCCACAAGTAAAGATATTGCAAAATTATATACAGGTGTATATACTGTAGTAATCAAAGATGCTAATTACAATTCAATAGCAGACAATTCCGGGTGTACAACTACACAAACTTTTATTATAATACAACCAGACAAATTAGAAGTAACTCTGGGGTATGAAACCCCAAATAGTGACCTAAAGTGTCATGGGGATGATAATGCGAAACTTTTGGCAACAGTAACGGGAGGAGTAGAACCTTATACGTATACATGGTTAAAAGAAACAACAGCAGGTGTTTTTACCATACTAACAGATAAATCTTCTTTATTCCTAGGTGCGGCTGAAGGAATGTATCGTGTTGATATTATAGATGCAAATACGGCAATGGTTTCTTCAGATTTGTTTTATGTGTCCCAACCAGAGGATTTGATTGTGGATTATGATACAACACCCATTATCTGTTTTGGAGAAGCTACTGGGGCTATTAATTTGCATATTTCTGGAGGAACTCCGCCATATACTATTGTTTGGGAGAATGGAGAAGTTGTCAAAGATTTGTATAATCTTCTGGCAGGGAACTATACTGTAGAAGTAACAGACAAATATGGATGTTTACTAAGAAGAAAGATACCAGTAGCACACAAATATGACCAATTGAATATAAAAAATACTATGGTAACAGATGTTTCAGTCTTTGATGGAACAGATGGAGCTATTACCATTGGCGTTGAAGGAGGACTGCCTCCATATATAATAAATTGGACTCGAGTTTTAGATAATACTCTAATCGGAAACACAAATGCAATTACAAATCTGAAAGAAGGAAATTATCATGTTAATATAGTAGATGCAGAAGGATGTAGTATCCAACAAACATATACCATAGCAGAACCCGATATTGTAGTAGCAACCTTACAAGACCCGGTATGTATCGATGATTGTAGTGGTAGTATTACCATTGTTGTAGACCAGGGTAATGGCAGTTTTAGCTACTTATGGAGTACAGGAGAAACTACAAATACAATTACCGGTCTGTGTAAAGGAACCTACTCTGTAACGATAGAAGGATTTGGTAATCGAATTTTGAAAAGAACCTATGTTCTTAAAGATCCCGATCCCCTGATTATTGAACTGGGGGAAGATAAAACATTATGTAAAGATCAAACCTATATTGTAGATGCTACTATAAATGACCCTTTGGCAACTTATAAGTGGCAGGCAGATAACAGTTTTACAGCTTCGACAGCAAAAATTGAAGTATCAAAAAGTGGCACATATACAGTTTTTGTAACCACAAAAAATGGTTGTGTAACTAGCAAGTCTATTCAAATTACAGCAGTAAATAATACTATTGTTTCAGACTTTATTGTATCCAGCGATCTTTTTGTAAATGAAAATTTTACGATAGTAAATCTAAGTAACCCAGTACCCGATACTATCGAATGGGATATTCCTGATACAGCAAAAATAATAGAAAACACACAACAGTATGCCGAAATTAAATTAGAGAAACCAGGAGAATACAAGATAGGATTACAAACTTATTCAGGAGATTGCGAAGAATATACAGTAAAAACTATCATAGTAAGAGAACGTTCTTTAAATGAAAATAAAACCCCGGGACAAGGACTACAAGAGTATATCTTATTCCCTAATCCAACATCAGGAAATTTTACCGTCAACCTTACTTTTGATAAAGAAACAGCCATAGATCTCAAATTGTTTAATGTAGTAAATAATACCATGATTGATCACTATCAGGATAATGGGGCAACATCATATAATGTTCCCTTTAAATTAGAAGGAATAATATCCTCAGGGATTTATTTTTTGATGCTTGAAACTCCGGGCAAAAGTTACATACGAAAAATCGTAGTAGAATGAAACAATATTACGATTTGAAAGAAAGCGAATTTTTATCAAAATTATCAAAGAATCGTTAAACGCAATAGAAACCGCAGACAATTTATCTGGCAAGCATAGAATAACCCATGTAGAAATTGTAAATCCAGAAGAGATACATCGTTTTTCACAATTAAATGTTACAGCAGATTTTCAAGTAGCAGGAGATTTTTCACAACCAGATAATTGGCACGAAAATATAGAGCTCATAGGCGAAACAAATTTATAAAATCTGGTCCCCGTTAAGAATATCAAAAATGCAGGAGGAAGAATAATATTAAGCAGTGACTGGGATGTAAGTAGTATAAACCCTTTTATAGGAATGCAAAATGCAGTGACCAGATTTCTACAAAATATATCTATTAAAAGAAGCAGGAAAAGCATATACCATTAATGATGCTTATGTTATGAGACAAGAAAACGAAGTTGGGTCTATTGAAGTCGGTAAAAAAGCAGATTTTATAATATTAGATCAAAATATTTTTTTAGTGACTCCGGCTCAAATTCATAAACAAAAGTAGATATGACCGTTTTTGATAGACAAGTTATTTATGACAGAAAATAAAGAAGGGTATCTTTCTGTTTTTTAGGAAAATAAAAAAAAGGAGATTGTAAAAAAAATGATTCCTAATCTTATACAGGAAGTATGTGTTTTTGGTAAAAAACCTTACTTTTGTAGATTCTATAAGATTAGGAAGAATACATTATGATTGATAAATTAAATATTGTAAAGCAGAGGTTTGATGAAGTGAGTGATCTGATCATTCAACCAGATATTATCGCAGATCAAAAAAGATACATACAGCTTAATAAAGAATACAAAGATCTTAAAGCGCTAATGGATGAAAGGGAGCGTTATATAGAACTTACAAGTAACTTAAAAGAAGCTGAAGAGATTATAGCAGATGGTAGTGATGCAGAAATGGTAGAAATGGCCAAAATGCAAATGGAAGAAGCAAAAGAAGAACTTCCTGATCTGGAAGAGAAAATACGTTTCATGCTGGTTCCTAAAGACCCTGAAGATGCCAAAAACTGTGTAGTAGAGATACGTGCAGGTACAGGTGGGGATGAAGCAAGTATTTTTGCAGGAGATTTATATAGAATGTACACTAAGTATTGCGAAGGAAGAGGCTGGAGTACAAGTGTTGTAGATCTTAACGAAGGCACAAGTGGCGGTTACAAAGAAATTATTTTTGAAGTAAATGGAGAAGATGTTTACGGAACATTAAAATTTGAAGCAGGTGTACACCGGGTACAACGCGTACCACAAACTGAAACACAAGGGCGGGTACATACCAGTGCCGCAACAGTTATGGTGTTGCCAGAAGCAGAAGAATTTGATGTAGAACTGGATATGGCCGAAGTTAGAATTGAAAGAACAACCTCTACAGGGCCGGGAGGACAATCTGTAAACACCACATACTCTGCCATTAAATTACATCATGAACCAACAGGGATGATAGTAAGCTGTCAGGATCAAAAATCATCTCATAAAAACTTAGAAAAAGCACTTAAAGTACTGCGATCAAGGTTATATGAAATAGAGTTAGCAAAAAAACAAGCAGCAGATTCCGAAAAACGTAAAAGTATGGTGTCCTCTGGAGACCGTTCTGCAAAGATCAGGACATACAACTATCCGCAGGGTCGTGTAACAGATCACCGTATTGGTCTTACCCTTTATGATTTAGGCAATATTATAGATGGAGATATACAAAAAATTGTAGATGAACTACAATTAGTATCCAATACAGAAAAATTAAAAGAATCTAACGAAGTTTTTTAGCTTTTAAAGATCTACAAAAAAAATCCGGTTTCTGCACCAGAAACCGGATTTTTTGGTATATACTATTTATAAAAAAGGATTCTTTTATTCTGTTAAGTAGTTGTTTTCTTTTGAGATCGTATTACAAAATAGATGCCGGCAATAATAAAAGGGATACTTAGCCATTGACCGGTAGAAAGGGATTTGCCCAAAGCATCTTCAAACCCACCTTGACTTTTCTTAACAAACTCAACCATAAACCGAACAGTCCATAGCAGAATAAGAAAAACCCCAAAAAGAAACCCTTTATTGTTTCGTTTGTCTGTTTTCCAATAGATCAACCACAAAATAATAGCAACAAAAATATATCCAAAAGCTTCATATAACTGTGCAGGATGGCGATATGGTATAGCATCTAATATACCAGAAAACTTCGGGTTTTCTGCAATAGCACTATAAGCTTCATTTACATTTTTAATACCAGTTTCCTTTATAGCTTGTGATTTACTAATGCCTTCTCTAAGAAACTTTACCCCAAAAGGAGAATCCCCCGATTCATTACCTATAATTTCAGAATTAAAAAAATTACCCAAACGTACAAATATACCCCCAAAAGCTACAGGAATAACTACTCTGTCCAATACCCATAAAATATGTTTCTGGATTACATTTTTAGAATAATAATACATGGCAATAATAATACCAATAGCAGCTCCGTGACTTGCTAATCCTTGAAATCCTATAAATTCAAACTCTGGTTTAAATCTAAACGGTAAAAGTATTTCTAACAAGTTGTTTTTGTAATAATCCCAGTCATAAAAAAAAACATGTCCTAAACGAGCACCTAATAAAGTTGCTATCACAGCATAAATAAATATAGAATCTAATTTCTCCATAGAGACATTTTCTCTGATGTAGATTTTTTTCATTAAAAACCAGCCTAAAGAAAATGCTATAACAAACATTAAGCTATAAAAACGAATAACAAAAAAGCCAAGATCTATTCCCTCAACAGGGTTCCATATAATTTTTGATAATATCATGCGTAAATTTTATTTTTCGAAAGTAAATATAGGTATTTATATAACAAAATCAGGAGGTATTATTGTTATGAAAGAATGAATATAAAATTCAAAATACAACTCATAAAAATCATTTTAGCCACCTGCATTTGTGTTTTTATGATTGTTGTCAACATCGGGTACAGGATCATAACCATTTCCTCCCCATGGATGGCAACTAAAAATGCGTTTTAAAGAAAGCCCCCCTCCTTTAAATAATCCGTGTTTTTGCAACGCTTCGATAGTATAATGAGAACAAGTTGGTTGATAACGACAAGTAGCAGGGGTTAAAGGTGAAATAAAATTCTGATACATCCGTACCAAAACGATAAAAGGAAGTATCAGAATTTTTTTTATGGTTGTTTTAGTCAAAATATATTAATTTAAAGAAAAACTGGTTCCCTCACGACCATCTTTAAGTTGAATGCCAATTTCAAGAAGTTCGTCCCTGATTTTATCACTTGTAGCAAAATCTTTATTTGCTCTTGCCTCGGCTCTAAGGTTAATTAATAACTCTACAGTACCCGATAGTTTTTCGCTTATATCAGACGAAGTCTCATTTATATTAACAAGCCCTAATACATCAAATACAAAACTATGCATCGTTTGACGCAGTAAATCAAGATCTGTTTTGGATATAGTAGCTTTTTTCTCCTTAAGAGTATTGATAAACTTAACAGCCTCAAATAATTTTGCAATTAAGATTGGACTGTTAAAGTCATCATTCATAGCATCATAACATTCCTGTCTCCACTTTTGTACATCAAAACCATCTGTGCCAGAATTAGCAAGTAATGTGTTTGTTGTTTGTATAGCATCTATTAATCGGTAAAATCCTTTTTCTGAAGCTTCCAAAGCATCATTAGAAAAATCTAAAATACTTCTGTAATGTGCCTGAAGCATAAAAAACCGCACAATAGCAGGATCAAAAGGCTTGCTTAAAAAGTCGTTGTCTCCAGAAAATAATTCTCCGGGAGATATAGTATTTCCTGTTGATTTAGACATCTTCTTGCCATTAAGGGTAAGCATATTGGCGTGCATCCAGTAATTTACAGGAGTTTGACCACAAGCAGCTTCTCCCTGTGCAATTTCACATTCGTGATGAGGGAATTTTAAATCCATTCCACCGCCATGAATATCAAATCGCTCCCCAAGGTATTTGGTGCTCATTACAGTACATTCTAAGTGCCAACCAGGAAAACCATCGCTCCAAGGGGATGGCCACCTCATAATATGCTGTGATTCTGCTTTTTTCCATAGCGCAAAATCCTGAGGGTTTTTTTTGTCACTTTGGGCAGACAGCTCTCTGGTATTAGCAATCATATCCTCCAGATTACGCCCGCTTAATTTACCATAATGGTTGGTTTTATTAAATTTTTGAACATCAAAATAAACAGAACCATTAGATTCATAAGCAAAACCATTACCTATTATAGTTTTGATAATCTCAATTTGCTCTACAATATGACCTGTTGCAGTAGGTTCGATACTTGGTGAAATAGCATTAAACCTAGACATAACATGATGAAAATCCAAGGTATATCTTTGTACGATTTCCATAGGTTCTAACTGTTCTATCCTGGCTTTTTTTGCTACTTTATCTTCTCCTTCATCTGCATCGTTTTCAAGATGCCCGGCATCTGTGATATTTCTAACATAGCGAACCTTATATTCTAAGTGTTTTAAATATCTAAAAATTAAATCAAAAGAAATAAAGGTACGGCAGTTTCCTAAATGTACATTGCTATAAACCGTAGGACCACAAACGTACATGCCAATATTTCCTTCTATGATAGATTTGAATATTTCTTTTTGTCCAGAGATGGAATTGTAAATCTGTAATTCCTGAGTTTTGTACAACGGAGTTGCTGCCATAATGATAGAATAATACGTGTAAATTTATATTAAAAAATTAAAAGGTCGTGTCTAGTTTGATATAATCTAAAAACTCTCTTTTTACAGAGTCTTCTTTAAATTTACCTCCAAATTCACTAGTAACTGTGCTGCTTTCGATATCTCTGATACCTCTTGAGTTTACACATAAATGCTTAGCATCTATTATACATGCCACATCTTTTGTTCCTAAAACTACTTGAAGGTCTTGTACAATTTGCATAGTTAATCGTTCCTGTACCTGTGGGCGTTTGGCATAATAATCTACTATACGATTCATTTTGGATAGTCCAACTACAGTACCGTTAGAAATGTAAGCAACATGAGCTCTGCCAACAATAGGTAATAAGTGATGTTCACAAGTAGAATAAACAGTTATGTTTTTTTCTACCAACATTTCACCATACTTGTAATTGTTTTTAAATGTAGAAGCATCTGGTTTACGTTGAGGATGAAGTCCCGAAAAAATTTCATTTACAAACATTTTTGCTACACGTTGTGGAGTTCCTTTAAGGCTGTCATCTGTTAAATCTAATCCCAGTGTTTCCATAATGTGCTTTACATCTTCTCTAATCAAAGTAATTTTTTCGTTATCACTAAGTTTAAAGGCATCTTCTCTAAGAGGAGTGGTTGCGCTAGTAGCTACATGATTATCACCTAGCGCTTCAATAGCTTCAAGGGCCTTGTCAATTTTCACACTTCAAAATTTATAATTCATTAAAACTTCATTAAAAAATAATAAAGTAAAGTGATTTTATAAAAACCATTCTTTACTTTACTACCTTTTTAAGTATATAAGGAAAGATTATTAAATAATACTTTCATTATATGGGTTGCAAAGATACGATTTTGTTGTTTTACTTAGTAAAAGCTATGTTAAACAATTAGCAGGTTTAGATTTCTTGCAGAAGTTACGTATATTTAAATCCCGAATAGAACTAAAATACACAAAGAACACAGTTTTTAACGTTATATAAAAATGGCAAAAATAGTACCTCAGATTTTATTGCTTTTTAGCATTTTTCTTTTTAAAAGCACTTTTTTTTATGCACAGGATTTTGATGTTGCATGCAGAACAGCACAGCCCTTTTGCTCAGACGCTTCTCGCGAGCTAACATTTCCTAACACCATTGGCGATATTGATGGTCTGGGAGAAATAGGTTGTTTAAACACAACACCCAATCCATCCTGGTATTTTATTCGTATAGACCAATCAGGAAAATTGGTATTTAATATTCAGCAATGGGTAGATACAGACGGAGATAATATTTTGGATAGAGGAGAACGGCAATTAGATGTTGATTTTATAGCATGGGGACCATTTAATACTTCTTTTATTGTATGCGATATTCTTTCCAGAGGATGTGACAATAATGGAGACGGAGATAATATTAGACCCGCAGAGTGTGTAAATAACGTAGATGATTTATTGTATTATACAGAAAATCAAGACAATACAAATATTGTAGATTGTAGCTATGCAAGAACACCAGATGATGATATTTTTACAGAAACATTTACAATACCAAATGCACAATCTGACGAGTATTACGTTATTTTGATTACAAATTTTGCAAATGAGCAAGGTGTAATACAGTTACAACAAACCAATTTGAATGAACAGGGAGCAGGGACAACAGATTGCAGTATTTTAGAACCAGGAGTTGGCCCGGATATAGCCACTTGTGGAGAATTTCCGGTTACTATAGAAGGAAGATTTCCGGGGAATCCCCCTGATGTACCCGGAGCAGTATCTTTTAGATGGGCAAGAGCCGATGTTGGGACTACAAACTTTGTAGATATTCCGGATCCGGAAGGTATGGTTCCCTTTTTAGAAGTCAATACAGAAGGAGTATATAGATTAAGTGGCTATAACGCGTTGGGAGCTCAGGTTCCTGATTCGCCGGATGAGTTGGTAGTATTAGATGTTTCTGCAGCAGTTGTTTCTGTAGGATATACTATTGCAGAAGAATCTTTTGCAGGAAGCTATACAATTACAGCACAGGTAGTTGCAGCTCCCCAAATCGAAGCAGCTGGTTTTGATAATTTTGAGTACAGTCTGTATAGAAATTTAGGAAATGGATTTATAGAGTACAGATCGTATCAATCCTCAGCAGTTTTTTCAAATGTCCCTCCCGGGGATTATTTTGTGAGAGCAAGATATGCTAATTGCCCGGATAGTGAAGAACGATCAGAAATAATTATGATATTGGGATATCCTAAATATTTTACCCCAAATGGAGATGGCTTTCACGATACCTGGAGTCTTATCAATATTGAAAACCAACCCACAGCTCAAATTTATATATTTGACAGATATGGTAAGCTTTTGAAACAGCTAAGAGCAGGAGGCCCGGGTTGGGATGGGACATATAATGGAAAAAATATGCCCTCAGCAGATTATTGGTTCAGGGTAGAATTTAACGAGCCAAGAGACCCAAATATGCGCAGAAGGGTTTTTGCAGGTAATTTTTCGCTAATTAGATAGTACAATACTGCCACCACTGCTTGAAAAAAGTATGGAAAAAATTAAAGCTTATGCTATTTCTGAAAAAAAAATGGAAAGGAGTTCCTTATAAACTTAAAAGAAAAAATAATTCAATGAAAATTATTGGATTACATATTTCCAAAATAGCTATATTCTTTTGGATATCTGTACAAACGTCTTACGCACAAGACAACTTCTTTGAAGAATTATCGTGTGCGGCTTTGGAATTAACCAATCAAAAAGTAGTTTATGACCCTAATTATTTTGTGATAAAATATCCAAATGGTGATATCCCTTCTGATTTAGGTGTTTGTACAGATGTAGTAATTCGTGCCTACAGAAAATTGGGCGTAGACTTACAAAAAGAAGTTCATGAAGATATGAAGGCTAATTTTGATATATACCCTAAAAATTGGGGGTTGTATAGAACAGATACTAATATTGATCACAGACGGGTCCCTAACTTAATGAAATACTTTTCCCGATTTGGAAAAATAAAAGCAATAACAAATAATAAAGAAGACTATTTACCAGGAGATATTGTGTGTTGGGACTTAGGAGGAACAACACATATTGGTTTGGTTGTTAATAAAAAATCCGATAGCAACCGGTATCTAATAGTCCACAATATTGGAAAGGGTCAAGTATTAGCAGATTGTTTATTTGATTTTAAAATTATAGGGCATTATAGATACAAAATCTAAACTTTATTATCGTTTGGTATCAAAAAAAAGAAATTCAAAAAGATGTAAACAAAAAAGCATTTTCGTTTTTTATATGATGTTTCATAATTAATTTGATGTTGTAATAGTATTGATAGTGGTAAACTCATATAAAATGAATGGTTTTATAACGACCCGGTATACCAGAAAAATATGAAGAGTGTTTATGTATAAGGGGATAAATATTTTTATGTCCCTTTGATTATTTTTAGTGCAATAAGTTATTTAACATATCCAAAGAAAAAACTAAAGACTAAATAACCGATGATTTTTTCAGTCTCTAATTATAATATTAAAAAGTTTGATTTTCTATAGCATAGTTGCTTATAAATCTAAAGCATTTTTCTAGAAATTCATTCCAACCGAAACAGTAATGTTTTGGGTGTAATTATCTATAATTGCAAAATTGGTGAAATTAGGGTTTGAGTAAAATTGCTCTGTGTATTCTTGTTTTGTATAATCATAAGAAGCATCAATTTTAAATTTCCCAAAAGAATATCCTAATCCAATAGAGTATCCGGTTTTATCCCCTAAGATAAAGTCTTTTTTATAGGGGCTTTCTTCAAAACTATATCCACTTCTAAAACTCCAGTTATCCAACCTCCATTCTGTTCCAATTTTTATTGTAGAAGTTCCTTGTAGGTTAGAACGTATATCGTTATTAAGGTTCGCAAAATTACCACCCTCGTCAGAACTTATTTTTATAGTAGAATAATCTTTGTAAGAATAATCCAGGCTTATTAGTCCTTGTTGACTAAATATCAAGGCAATGCTTCCGGTTGCTTTTGCCGGAGTTCGTAATTTGTATTCAGGAAAAACATTAATTATTCGGGGGTCTACTACAGATCTGCCATCAGTATCACTTATTGTTTCCAGCTTTTGTGTAGTTTCTTCTTCAATTAAATACCATGTAGGGGACTCATAAGAAACTCCCAGACGAATCATTTCGTTTACTTTAGCAATCCCCCCAATTTGAGCAGAGAATCCTGCACCTGTAGTAGACAGCTTATTGATAAAGGTTATTTCATTTGTAGTACTTCCGGTATTATTATTTCCTTCAATAAACTTAGTAACTTTGTCGTAGTTAATAAAATGAGAATTTAGGTTAATACCTAAATAAAAGTTATTATTAACCTGTACACCCCCATTTATAGTAAACTTACCATTTAGGCCAGTGCTTTCAAGATAATATTCCTGATCAAAAAATCCAGGGGCAATATTTGAAAAATAAGAAGTGCTATCCAGATTGTCAGGGTCATTTGGCTCAATAATAAAAGCTTCATACCCTAAAAATGCTTGTTGTGCTCTATATCCTTCATTTTCTCCCAAAAAACTGTATAAATCCTCAATACTTTCTCCTGTTCTTCTCGAAATTAATTTTAAAGGAAGCCCTTGCGCTTCATTTAGGAAAAGACCACTTACAGAATTTGAACTTCTTCCGGAAGCAAATAATTTATTGGCATTATCTGTGGTTTGGTCATACGCTAGCCCTAAAGAAATTTTATTGACACCCGAAGATTCATTATTTTGATTTCGATAAATAAATACAGAGCCTATTTGATTTAAGTTTACATTTTTGGAGTTACGATTACTAAGCCTATTAAAGTAAGCAGCATCATTATCTATATGTTTTGTTGAAAGGGTTAGGGAGCCATACGAATTTAAAAAAACAGCAGATCCTGCCGGGTTTATTTGTAGTGCAGATAAATCACCTCCCAGTGCTCCAAAAGCCCCGCTCATAGCTCGAAAACGAGCAGTTCCCAACACATCTTGCTGTGAATACCTTAAAGCATCGGTAATATCTTGAGCATTTAAAAAAGACATAGATAATATACCTATGAATAAAAATATTTTTTTCATTAGTAGTTTAATTTTAGATTCATAGAACTTCAGGAAAATATAAAAAGAAATCCCATATAATATTGGATCTTAAATTAGGTTAATTAATTTCTTCCGCCGCTTCTGCTGCCGCTACTTCTTGATCTGCTGCTTCCACTGGATCCGGAAGAATACCCGCTACTGCGTGATGAGGAGCCGCTTCTTGAATAACCAGAGGTGTTGCCAGACCTTGATCTGGTACTGCCAGAAGGAGAGTATCCTTGGCTTCTGCCAGAGGAAGAATTACTTCTGGAACGAGCAGTACTTGGATAACTCGAACGAGAGTTTGTGTTGTTTATAGAAGATCGGGAACGAGAATTTGTACTGTTTGAGGATCTGTTATAATAATTGCTTGAAGATCTTGATCTTCCTGTTGCATTAACTCTTTCTCTGGAATATCCTTGTCTGCTTCTACTATAGTCTGAAGCATTTCTGGATCTTGAATTGTAATATGAATTGTAGGATCTGCGACTTCTGCTAGAATAAGCATACTCATTTCTGGATCCTCTGTTGTATGCATAATAGCGACTTCTTCCATAATAAGGATATCTGCTGTAATAACCTCTGTAGTAACTGGTATAACCGTTATAGTAAGGAGGGCAATAAAAACCACCATACCAGTACGGAGTATTCCATCCTATACCCCAGTAATTCCATCCGCCATTCCAAAAAGGATCATAAAAACCTCCCCAACCAGTATTCCATACACCATATCCTATTCCCCAATATGGGCGGCCAGCCCATCCTGTGTTAACGACATTGATGTTGATCTCAGAAGGATTGCTGCCCCAAGAGGGTTGTCCAATTTCATAACTTAAAGCTGTGGCAGTAGTATCTGCAGGATTATAATCTTTGCTCGAATATGACTCTATATCGGTAAAAACCGGATCATCTTGTATTGCATTGTCGATTTGGGCAGATTTCTCTGAAAAATAATCAGCATAATAATTAGATTTCTCGTTTGTATTAGGAGCACTGTTTTCTGTGCTTGTTCCTGTATCATTATGACCTGTTTCGCCATAAATGCCATCTCTATAAGGAACATACTCATACGAACCGCAGGATGTCAACATTAGTATGGTGCCTAGAAATAAAAATCTTTTAGCTCCATTCTTCTGAAAATAATTTTTAAGTCGCATATCTTCTTATTTTATTGTTGAACATTACAAATTTAGTTAGTTTTGCGCTAATTAAATTATATTTAACAAAGCCACAACATTTGTGCCAAATAGAAGTATATGAGCAAGAATTTAACAAAACGTAGTGAAGACTATTCAAAATGGTATAATGAATTAGTCGTTAAGGCAGATCTGGCCGAGAATTCGGCAGTTAGAGGCTGTATGGTTATTAAACCTTACGGGTATGCTATTTGGGAAAAAATGCAGGCAGAATTAGATAAAAAATTTAAGGAAACAGGACATCAAAATGCTTATTTTCCACTATTTGTGCCTAAAAGTTTGTTTGAAGCAGAAGAAAAAAACGCAGAAGGCTTTGCAAAAGAGTGTGCAGTAGTTACTCATTACAGATTAAAAACAGATCCCGAAGATGCATCTAAGCTTATTGTAGATCCAAATGCTAAGTTAGAAGAAGAGTTAATAGTAAGGCCAACTTCAGAAGCTATTATTTGGAGTACATATAAAGGATGGATTCAGTCGTATAGGGATTTACCTTTGTTGATTAATCAATGGGCAAATGTCGTTCGATGGGAGATGCGTACCCGATTGTTTTTACGTACAGCAGAGTTTTTATGGCAAGAAGGGCATACAGCACATGCTACAAAACAAGAAGCAATTGCAGAAACAGAACAAATGAATAATATATACGCTGATTTTGCTGAGAATTTTATGGCGATACCTGTAATTAAAGGAAGAAAAACAGAAAGTGAACGTTTTGCAGGTGCAGAAGATACCTATTGTATAGAGGCTTTAATGCAAGATGGTAAGGCTTTACAGGCGGGGACTTCACATTTTTTAGGGCAAAATTTCGCAAAAGCATTTGATGTTAAATTTACTTCTAAAGAAGGTAAGTTAGATTATGTATGGGCAACTTCCTGGGGTGTTTCTACCCGTTTGATGGGAGCGTTAATTATGACACATAGTGATGATAATGGGTTGGTATTACCACCAAACTTGGCTCCTGTTCAAGTTGTAATAGTTCCTATATACAAAGGAGAGGATCAATTAGAAGAGATCTCGGTAGTAGCTAATGAACTAGTAGCTGATTTAATATCAAGAGGGGTGTCTGTTAAGTTTGATAACAGAGATACACATCGTCCAGGAGCAAAATTTGCTCAATATGAATTACAGGGAGTTCCTCTTAGGATTGCAATAGGACCTAAAGATTTGGAAAAAGGTACAGTAGAGCTTGCTCGACGAGATACATTAACAAAACAATTTGTAGAGAAAGAACAGGTGGTAGATACTGTATCTTCTTTGCTTCGTGAAATTCAGGAAAACTTACATCAAAAAGCTACTGATTACAGAGATGAGCACATTACGCAAGTGACCACTTTTGATGAATTTAAGGAAGTTTTAGAGGTTAAAGGAGGTTTTATATCGGCACATTGGGATGGTTCTGCAGAAACAGAACAGAAGATTAAAGAAATCACAAAAGCAACTATACGATGTATTCCTTTTGATGCAAAAGAAGAAAATGGTGTTTGTGTGTATAGCGGTAAACCATCCAAAATCAGGGTGTTATTTGCAAAGGCGTATTAAGGTTTAAAAAAAAACAAAATAACACTTGCGCGATTCAAAAATAGTTGTATTTTTGCATCCGCAATTAGACAAACAACGGCCCGTTCGTCTATCGGTTAGGACGCCAGGTTTTCATCCTGGTAAGAGGGGTTC